>NZ_JSYF01000605.1:0-1319 GCF_054824225.1 Pontibacter sp. HJ8 | reverse complement strand
GCGAGAACGCGAGTTCGAAGCTTGCGAGCGAAGCTCTGAGGGCCAGGGGGTTTGGACCAGGTATAGCCATCACAGGAACTGCTACAGTTGAAGGCAGTTGCTATCGACCTTCTCCCAGTCCTTGGGTTGAGCGCCTTGTAGGTTTCCGGTGCCGCGCAAGCGGCATTGCGACCGAAGGGAAGCAAAGGAAAGATACACAGCGCGATGCCAAAGGACGATGCCCCGCGGCTTAGAGCGCTCCACAGTCAACAATGAAATGGTAGGTAAAGAGCATTGGAAAGGCGCTTGCTACGCCAGCATATAGCTTGCTGATCAAAGTATGGCCTTCAGCTAAAAGCCATACTGCCAAAGGCAATACATACCCTTTTACAAGCTAAAACAACGAAAGTTGTTCATAAGAAGCTTGCAACGGCAACACGACAGGTTCGCTGCGCTCAAAAATGTCTCCCTGGCAACGGATGCTATACACAGGAGTTTCCTCAAAACGGGACGCGACCACTACCTCTGTGCCATCGGCGTAGGTATCAAAAAGCGCTTTCACCAGCTTCGGGCAGTTGTTGTCTTTGGACAGGTGCGAGAGCAGCACGTGGCTCATAAAAGCAGGCTTATACGCAGCAAATAGCTCCAGTGCCTGCTTATTGGACAGGTGCCCCCTGTCTCCCCTGATGCGGCGCTTCAGATGATAGGGATAATAGCCTTGGTCCAGCAGATCATCGTCGTAGTTGGTTTCCAGAAAAGCAGCATGGCACTGCTGAAAATGCCGGATCACATGTTCACAAGCTGTACCGATATCCGTTAATACCCCTACTTTCACGCCATTGCCTTCCACCACAAAACTGTGGGGGTCGGCCGCATCATGAAATTTTGGGAAAGCGGTCACCGACAGGCCTCCTACCTGCACCGGCTCATAGCCGGTAAAGGATAGCACCTCTATCCCTTCCAGGCTCATCCGGGAGCGGTACAAGGTGTCGGAGGTAATGTACACCGGCAGCTTGTACTTTTTGGCCAGCACCGGTATACCCCGGATATGGTCCGAGTGCTCATGCGAGACAAAAATAGCCTTCACCTTGCGCATGGAAAGGCCCAGACGCTGCATCCGCTTTTCTGTTTCGCGGCACGAGATACCGGCATCCACCAGTACTGCTTCCTGCTCGTTTCCGATGTAGTAGCAGTTCCCGTTACTTCCTGAATTTAATGAGGTGATGAACAATTGCATAAGAATACAAAGTTCGCGCTTTTCCAGCGATTATTCAACTTGAAAAAAGTCAAAATTATGCGTATAGCCCGTTCAGGCTGCCGGGCAAGTATTTTTCAAATTG
>NZ_JSYF01000604.1:3055-6476 GCF_054824225.1 Pontibacter sp. HJ8 | reverse complement strand
CTCCCCTTGAGGGGAGTCAGAGGGGTGTCTCCTCAGCAGCTATGAAACAAGAAGCTTGCAAATAGTAATAGCAGGCTCCCTTCCTTAGACAAGGAGGGGCAGTTGGACCAGTCGGCTGAGCAAAAAAGCCTTGTGTCTTAAGTCTTGATACTTGTGTCCAAAAAATTGCTTGCGTCCAAAAAATAATTTTCGCCATGACAGACAAAGATAAATATAAGGTGATGTTTTGTAATCCGAACTGGGATGATGAAACGCTGCAGGCGGCGGATGAGGTGATCAGCAGGATAGGGAAGGAGTCCCTGAAGCTGAAGACCTACCCCAACCAGATCGAGATTGTCACTTCCGAGCAGATGCTCGATGCCTATGCCCTGACCGGTCTGCCTACTTCTTACCCGCATTGGAAGTTTGGCAAAGATTTCGTGCTCAACCAGAACAACTATACCAAGGGCCGCATGGGGCTTTCCTATGAGCTGGTCATCAATTCCAATCCCTGCATCAGCTACAACATGGAGAATAACTCTACCTGCATGATGCTGCTCGTTATCGCGCATGCCTGCCAGGGCCACAATGCTTTTTTTGCCAACAACTACATGTTCCTGGACTGGACCTCTGCTGATTCTATCGTCGATTACATGGTTTTTGCACGGGACTTTATTTTGAAGTGCGAAGAGGAATATGGCGAGGAAGAAGTAGAGCGGGTATTGGATGCAGCGCATGCACTGATGCACCATGGCGTAGACAAGTATAAAAAGCCCAGCAAGCTGACGGCCCAAGAGGAGAATGAGCGACTGAAGAAACTGACGTCCGTCAAAAGGGAAAACTACAACGAGATCTGGAAAACCCTGCCCAGGTTGTCTGCCATACCGGAAGTGGCTCTAGGGGAAGAGCAAAAGTTTCCGAAAGAGCCGGAAGAGAACGTGCTGTACTTCATTGAAAAGTATGCACCGGCCATGCCCGACTGGAAACGTGAAATTATCCGGATCGTGCGGAAGGTAGCGCAATACTTTTATCCGCAGGGAGCTACCAAGGTGATGAACGAGGGCTTTGCCACTTTTACGCACTACCACATCATCAACCAGCTGTTTGAGGAAGGCTATGTGAACGACGGCTTTATGCTGGAGTTTCTCAAGAGCCACAGTGGCGTGCTGTACCAGCCGGAATACAACAGCAAGTTTTACTCCGGCCTGAATCCCTACACCCTGGGCTTCAATATTTTCATGGACATCAAGCGAATCTGCCAGGAACCTACCAAAGAAGACAGGGCCTGGTTCCCGGACCTCATCGGCAAGGACTGGCTGGAGCAGGTACATTATGTGATGGAGAACTTCCGGGACGATAGTTTCATCCTGCAATACCTGTCTCCGAAGGTCATTCGTGATATGAAGCTATTCACCATCGTGGACAATGAGCTCGACGATAAATATGAGATAGGTGCCATCCACAATGAGCGGGGCTATAAGAAAATACGGGAGCAACTGAGCCAGCAGTATGACCGCTCTGCCTATGTGCCCAACATCCAGGTAACGAAGGTAGACCTGCACAAGACGAGCAAGCTATACCTGACCCACTACATCCAGAAGGACCGCAAGCTGGACGCTAAAAGCGCTAAAGAAACCCTGGAGCACATCCGCTATTTATGGGGATTCCCGGTGGAGCTGCATTCCAAAAACAAACTGGGTATAAACGAGAGCTCTTACCAGGCAAAGTAGATGTCAGACACATGCAGGAGCTGCTAACAGTGCTGAACAGTGCTGGTCATTGCGTTCTCATTCGTAGCAGCCGCAACTCCGGTGACCTCGCAGCGTCCGAAGGTCCTGCGCGTGTCTGTGTCAAAGCCGTTCTTGACCTCCCTTAAACCACTCGGCTATACCTTGACCTTTGCATTAATAAACTCCTGCAGGCCCTGCTCAAACAGTGCTACTTCTTCCAGTGTATTGTAAGGCGCCAGCCCGATCCTGATCCAGCCGCCCATCGGGTTGACGCCCAGCTTTTCGGCCAGGGTGGAGGCGTAGAAGTGGCCGTCGGCAATGCACATGTTGTAGTGCTCGGCAAACCAACTGGTGACCTCGCGGGCTTTTATGTTGTCTATCGTAAAGGCGAAAGTCGGGGTCTTACGGGTGCCTGCCGGAGCCCGGTACAAGCGCACCTGCGGGAGTCTCTTCAAAAAGCTTTCGATCCGATCCGTCAGCTCCTCCTCATAAGCCTCTATGCGTTGCATCCCTGACTGTAGCCGCTCCCTCCGCGTAGCGCCTTCTCCTAAACTTTCCAGGAAGGTGATCGCCCCGATCAGGCCCGCAATGGCTTCGTGGTTCTGGGTGCCGGTTTCCAGCTTGTCGGGTATTTCCTGCGGAGCAGGTACCAGTTTGTAGACGGTCAGCTTTTCAAACAGCGAAGCCGTGATAACGGCTATACCCAGGTGCGGTCCAAAAAATTTGTACGAGGAGCAGAACAGTACATCGCAACCAAGCTGCTTAAAATCAATGGAAAGGTGCGGAGCTGCATGTACGGCGTCCAGTATTACGATCGCATTCACCGCTTTTGCCCGGGCAATGATCCTGCCGATATCCGACACCGTGCCCGTCACGTTGGACGACATGCCAACTGCTACCAGCTTTGTGTTCTCCGTGATCAGCTCGTCGAGATTATCCAGCTCCAAGGTATAGGTACCCGGAACAACAGGTATGAACTTCACCTTGGCGCCCTTGTCTTTGGCCAGCGTCACCCAGGGATCCACATTGGCGCGGTGGTCCAGTTCCGTCACCACCACCTCATCTGCTGCCGTAATATACGAACCCAGGCTTCGGGCGATGGAGAAGGCCAGCGAGGTCATGTTCTGTCCGAAGGCCACCTCCCTCGGGGAGCAGTTCAGCAGGTCCGCCACGGCTTTTCTGCCCTCCAGGAGCAGGTTGTCCGTGCTGACGCTGGTCGGGAAAGCGCCGTGCAGGTTGGCCATCCCGCCCGTGATATAGGCCAGCATGGCATTAACTGCCTGCTGCGCCATCTGCGTGCCGCCGGGCCCGTCAAAGAAGATGTAGGGCTTTTTTTGTTCGGTCACCCGTAGGGCTGGAAACGCAGTCCGTAGCTGCTCTACTGATAATTTGTTCATGTTTTTGAAGATAATAAATTCATAATCAATAATATCCCTCTTTTGTCGTCCAACGTCTTGTTGTGGATGATAGAAGATGTCGCGACAGGTTCTTATCCGTACCTTAACCTGATATTGTTATATAGCTTCACCTGCCGGTGGGGCCTTACTTTTCTCCTTGATGAGAAAAGTAAGCAAAAGAATCAAGGACGCTCCAAACTCGCTGAACGCTCGAACAGTGGAGCGCCAAGTAGTGCACCTGGTAGTGGCTATACCTTTGTAGCAACTGTTGTAAGGATGTCTGCTATACCTGTTAGCTATACTTACTCATGCCGG
>NZ_JSYF01000604.1:0-3045 GCF_054824225.1 Pontibacter sp. HJ8 | reverse complement strand
TCGCTGAACGCTCGAACAGTGGAGCGCCAAATGGTGCACTTGGCTAATGCCTATACCTTCGTAGCTTGAGTTGTAAGTTAGTCGTGCTATACCTGTCAGCTATACCTGCCAGTGTTGTCATTTTGACCTTTAGGAGAAATCTGGTATAAGCTACAGGTATAACCCAGATTTCTCACTGCGTTCGAAATGACGGTCTTAGTAAATTCCCCCTTCGAAGGGGAAGGGGGATGATAATCGTTCCCGATTCCCCTCCTCTGAGGGGACAGGGGTGGGTTTACATGCTACAGGTATACTTTCTCAACCGCTACAACGTTTTACCCTTTCCAGCAGTAGTAGCTAAGCTCCCCTCCTTGGACAAGCGAGAACGCGAGTTCGAAGCTTGCGAGCGTAGCTCTCAGGGGTAGGGGTGGTTGGACCCGGCAAATTAAGAGCTCGAACTACTCTTTAACACCACCTATTCATTAAAATGATACAGGAACGTGATGATGCCTGTATACGCTGGCTTTTTACTGTTTTCTATTTCCAGTGTTACTTCCAGCCGGGCTTTGGCGATGCCGCGCAGGTTTTTTACGGACAGGAGTTTGGCCCGCAGGCGCACCCGGCTGTTGACGGTGACGGCCTGGTTGAAGCGCAGGCTTTCTATCTCGTAGTTCACCTGCATTTTTAGGTTCTCGATGGAGGTGATCTGTGTCCACAGGTAGGGTAGCAGCGATACCGTCAGGTAACCGTGGGCGATGGTGGCACCGAAAGGGGTTTCCGTTTTGGCACGTTCTTCATCCAGGTGAATCCACTGGTAGTCCAGGGTGGCCTCCGCAAATTTGTTGATCTGCTCCTGCGTGATGGTATGGTACTCCGAAATACCCATTTCATTTCCATCGTACTGCTCCAGCTCCTGCAGGCTCTTGATAGTTAGTTGGCTCATGTTGTTGTGTTTGTTGTTTGTGTTAGGTTGTCTGTGTTAGTGCGATCGTGCTTGCGTACGTGAAAAGACTCTCATGCTTTGTCATTCCCTTCCTTTTCTGTCCTTTCGAACACGCTTGAGGCGTGAGCCGAAGAGAACCAGCGTAGCTGGGGAAAGGGGCCCTCGATGTGAGGAACCTGGTACAAGTATCATGAACCCAGATTTCTCCCGCTGGTCAAAATAACAAGGGTGGCCTTCGCTGGGGCGAGCATGCGGCTCGTGCCTTCTATCCCTGAACTTACTGACCATGCATTTTCTGTATGCAGGCAGCCTCCTGAATCCGGAACCATCGCCCCGTTTAGGAGTAATTCCTATAGAAAACTATCTTGCAAAGCCGAATATATCAAAAACTATGAAGTATAACCAACTGGGAAAATCAGACCTGACCGTCAGCGAAGTCAGCTTCGGCTGCATGTCACTGGGAAATGATCACACAGAGAATGCCACCTTGCTGCACCGGGCGCTGGACGCGGGGATCAATTTTTATGATACGGCTGACCTGTATGCGAAAGGAGAGAACGAGGTAACTGTCGGGAAAGCCTTCAGGGGCCTGCGCGAAAAGGTGATCATCGCGACCAAAGTGGGCAACCAGTGGCGGCCTGATGGGAGTGGCTGGGACTGGAATCCGACCAAAGCGTATATCCTGCAGGCAGTGGAGGCCAGCCTGCAACGGCTCCGGACCGATCACATCGACCTGTACCAGCTGCATGGCGGCACCATCGAAGACCCGATCGACGAAACGATCGAAGCGTTCGAACAGCTGAAGCAGCAGGGCAAGATCCGGCATTACGGCATTTCGTCCATCCGGCCCAATGTGATACGGGAGTATGTCAGCCGATCAGGTATAGTGAGTGTGATGATGCAGTACAGCCTGCTGGACCGGCGCCCCGAAGAAACCGTGCTGGACCTGCTGCAGCAGCATAGCATAGGCATACTGGCGCGCGGCAGCCTGGCGCAGGGCCTGCTGGCAGGTAAACCCGCCAAATCCTACCTGAACTATAGCCCGGAAGTAGTCCGGCAGGCAGCCGAGGCGGTGCAAAAGGTAGCGGGGACTACACGGAAAGCAGCGGAAATTGCCGTCCGATATACTTTAGAGCACCGGGCTGTCAGCACTGCCGTGCTGGGTATCCGGACCAGCGCGCAACTGGATGATGCGCTGCAGGCTAGCCAAGCAGCTCCGCTCACCGACCAGGAAGTCAAAGCGTTGCAGGCGTCACTGCCAGCCAACAGGTATGAGCAACACCGTTAGGTATGCGCAGCCTGGGCGCGCAGGTAGCGGCTCATTTCTTCGCCGATCTGTAACAGGGAGCTTTTTTCTTCTTCCGTAAAATCATAGGGAACAGGCTTGGCAATACCGAGCGTACCGTACAACTCTCCGTCCAGCAGCAGGGGCACGGCAATAGAGCCTTCTACTTTCGTTTCCCTGGCGGCAGGACGTGCCACGCCCGACTCATCCGTCTGCAGGTTGCACATCTCCACCGGCTGGCGGCGTTCGGCAGCTATACCTGCCATCCCTTTTCCAACAGGTATTTCCATCATTTTGGGTACCAGGAAAGGCGGTATACCTTGTTGTGCCTGTAGTCGCAGCAGCCCGGCCACCGGATCAAAGGTATGGAGCGTACCGGTCGTGCAATCAAAAGCTTCGATCACATCGGTAAGGAGCTGTTGCCAGTCAGCCGGAGAGGTATGGTTTTGAAGTGTATGCAGTATGGAGGAAGTAGTAGCAGGCATAGTTGTGGGTTTGTTTAATAAAATACCGGGTTGAAGGTAAAAAAATATTTTTAAACCGTAGCCTCCGTTTGGATAGAGTCTTGTGGGAGCCCGTTCTTTCAGAAAGATAGTAGGAGACGCTTCCGGTAAGCTTTACTATGGCCTGGGCGTAGGTATAGCTCTGTCCAGGTTCAGTTGATCAGCATGCGTTCCTTCAGCCAGTCCATAATGATCTGATCCACAGGAGAGACATGGTCCCGGTCCGCGTATGTCAGCCACACCACTTCCTCTATTTCAGCGGATGGGGCAATTGTGCCGGTATAGGCTCCCTGGTAGCAGGTCATTTGTACCTGTATACCTTCGGGGTGGCTGTC
>NZ_JSYF01000603.1:0-962 GCF_054824225.1 Pontibacter sp. HJ8 | reverse complement strand
TTAAATATTAAATATTTTCATATAAAACTATAGGGATAGCCGTATGAAGGGCGTTTTGTCTGGCAGGAAGAATAGGGTCCGCCCACAACATTTAAGGAGGCAAAAAAGTATATGCCTACAGCACCCCGTTGCCTGCTACTCTAAAGCGTAAACACCCGACCATTGTATGGAAGAAGCAAAAGACATCGTAGTAAACAGCTGGACAGAGGTGCAATCAGCCTTGTTTGACCACAGCTGGAACGACAAAATCAAACGCTTCCGCTCCTCCTATGTCTACAGAGGTTCCTGGAGCAAACAATATGACCTGAGCACCAGCATTACCCGGCTCGGCAGCCACTACCATGAACTGGAGCCCCACATCCTGCGCAACTTCCGGAAGTATGCCCACAGCAATGCTGCAGCCGGTGACTCTGTCTGGAACTGGCTGGCTGTGGCACAGCACCATGGCCTGCCTACCCGCCTGCTCGACTGGACCTACTCCCCTTATGTAGCGCTTCACTTTGCCACAGAAGACCTGTCAAAGTACAGCGAGGATGGTGTCATATGGTGCGTAGATTATGTTAAGTCAAATGAATTCCTGCCCCTCTCGCTCAAGACCGCCATCAACGAGGAAGGCTCCAATGTGTTCACTCCGGAGATGCTGCAGCCTGTTTGCTCTTCTTTAAAAGAACTGGCCCTGCTCCAGCAGGAGGAATTTCTAGTATTCCTGGAGCCGCCATCCCTGGATGCCCGTATCGTGCATCAGTATGCCTTGTTTTCGCTTATGTCCACGGCGCAGGCCAACATGGGGAAGTGGCTGGAAAACCATCCGGAGTTATTTTTCCGGGTGATTATACCTGCCGGGCTCAAATGGGAGATCCGGGACAAGCTGGACCAGGCCAATATAACAGAACGTGTACTGTTTCCGGGTTTGACAGGCTTGAGCCAATGGCTGAAAAGACACTATACACACGAATGAAGGT
>NZ_JSYF01000602.1:0-844 GCF_054824225.1 Pontibacter sp. HJ8 | reverse complement strand
GCCTGTATCTAAAAGCACTTTAATTGATATCATATGAAAAAGTTTCTACTCACATTATTTATTGCTGTATCGGTCTCAACAATTACTCATGCTCAAGAGAAGGTAACAGACAAGGCATCTCAGCCTAAAAGTAACCTTGAAACCTTCCTAGATCAGTCAGGATCACTCATCAAGAAAGAATATGTCACTATAGGTAAGGTAAAAGGGATTAATGTTCAGGTACTAAAGATTACAGACCTTATAAAAAACTCTACAGTGTCAGGGCTTAGGCTAGAAGGCATTACCACTTCTTCATATTCATCAGACTCTAAGATAGCCTTTCTGGATTCTGATGAGATTGAAAACTTTATCAAGGCCATAGATTACATTAATAGCAACATATTGAACTTGCCTGCTGCTGGCAGCACGGAAGTAATATATTCGTCAAGAGGTGGATTTAGCGGAGGAGCATTCGTGGATTCGAAAAACAAGTGGTCAACATTTATGCAGCTTGAAAAGTATGATTCCCGCTCCATGTTCTTTCTATCTGCAGAAGATTTCTCCCAGATGAAGGATCTAATTGTTCAGGCGAAAGCAAAAATATAGGTTAGATACCAGATACATTTAGAGACAGCCCTATGAGAACAATTGTATCAGTATGGAACTCCGCTAGCAAGGGAAAGTCCCAGACCATACGTGAACTAGCACGCCTCATACTTGCTACTTACCCTGCTTATATCCCTGTTGCACCTAGTATCATCAGCATCCCGGTCGATGTCGACTTCCTGATTGTAATAGAGATAGATGGTATACGAGTGGGGATTGCAAGCCAGGGCGACCCCGGTACCGGTCTGGAGAGTAAGCT
>NZ_JSYF01000082.1:0-27394 GCF_054824225.1 Pontibacter sp. HJ8 | reverse complement strand
TGTAGTTGTATCCTCTTGGTAATAGAAATCTACTAGATTGGTATTGTGTGCTTTGATTTTTAACAACAGGAGAGGTGAATCTGCTGTGTAGTCTCTGACAAAGTGTTCAATTTTGTCTACTCCGCTTTTAATCGTTTTAAATTTGCGCGTTTTTACGATAGGAAATGGATCTGCTGCATATGAGTTAAGCTTTGCGATGAGACCATCAATCATTTTTTCCTGTGTAGTAATGTCGAATAACTCATTCTTTTCTACTATTATTTTGGAGGTGAATACAGGTACTTTGATGACGTAGTTATCTTTTTCCTTGCTCATATTGATTGTTTACTCCAAGTACACATAGTATTTTGGCAACTATAAAAATTACTGAATATTAAACAATCACAAATTACCTATATTAAGTTTATATCCAAAAGACACAAGTAAATAGTGTTTAAATCTTTTTCATCCTACTGAGGATTACTCATCCTGAGGATTACTCATCGCTTTTCCGCATCCTGCTGCCTAGCTCCTGAATATCTTTAGTAGATTTACTCTCGGCATAGAAGTCCTTTGCCGTTTTTAGTTGTTCCAGCTTCGACCTTTCTCCGATCGGCAGCTCCTTTTCAGGCTCCTCGAATTGCTTGAATGCTAGCATTAGTACATTCTCCAATATCCCCTTCATTTAGGCTATACCTAAACAGAATAGTGCCGCTTGGTGAACTGGATGAAATTCTTGTAAGGAAAATTGTTCTCGGTGCCTTTGCGCTGAATAAAATCGAAGCTGCGTTTTACGGTCAGCCCGGCGATAGGGACTTCGACCAACTCCCCCGACTGCAGCTCCTTCAGTACCGCCTGGCGGGGCAGAAAAGAAAGGCAGGTATCCACGCGCACGAAGTTCTTCAAGGCCTCCGTGCCGCCCAGCCGGATCTTGATGGGAAGCTCATTCAGTTTTACCTTCTTTTTTTCCAGGGCATTTTCCAGCACCGCCAGTGTACCGGAGCCGCGTTCGCGCAGGGCCAGCGGAATATCATAGAGATCCTTCACTTCCAGCTGCTGCTTTTTGAGTGGGTTCCGGGATGAGCAAACGGCGATCACCTCATCGGTCAGGAAAGAGGTATAGGTCACGTTGCTGACCTTATTGATGCCTTCCACAATGCCCAGATCGATCTCATGGTCAAGGAGCGCTTTCAGGATGTTCTCACTGTTCCGGTTCTTGAGGTCGAGCTGCACGTTCGGGTTCTTCTGCAGGTATGCCGACAGCACCGGGGGCAGGATGTAGAGCGAAATTGTGGTGCTGGCGCCTAAGATCATGTTCACCTGGGGAGAGAAATTCTCGCTCAGCTGCTTAAAGTCCTGGTAGAGCTCATGCTGCAGTTGCTTGGCAGCCAGCAGCTTTTCGTAGAGCAGTTTTCCGGCAGGAGTAAGCACTACACTGTTGCCCAGCCGCTCAAAGAGGCCGGTTTTGTAGTATTCTTCCAGCGCCTTCACCTGCTTGCTGATGGCAGACTGGCTGATAAAGAGCGTCTGACTGGCTTTGGTAAAGCTGAGCAGCCGCGCCACTTCCATAAATATTTCGTGCTTGTGCGAGAGCATACCTGTGTTGTAACCTGTAGCAGTATAACGTGTGTTCGGAGCCGGATAGTGGATTTCAGAACTTATTGTTTGTAGATTTTGCCGTCCTTCATCACCAGCTTTACCTGCCGTACCTGTGCTATATTCTCTGCCGGATTTCCTTCCACAGCAATAAGGTCGGCAAGCAAGCCGGCTTTGATCCTGCCCAGCGTGTTGCCAACGCCGAAGACATCGGCATTGGTGGAGGTGGCGGCACGCAAAACAGCCAACGGTTTCATGCCGTAGTCGACCATCATTTCCATTTCGCGGGCATTGTCGCCGTGCGTGTACACGCCCACATCGCCGCCCATCACAATGGTGACACCACTGTCCAGGGCAGCCCGGAAGCTTTTGCGCTTGGCTTTGATGCGTTCGGGTTCTTCGGCTATACCTTTCTGCCAGCCGCGGTACTGCGAGATGGCGTCGCCGGCTGCCAGGGTGGGGCAGAGGGCAATCCGGTGCTTCTTCATGAGGCGCAGAATCTCGGGCGTCGCATCATCGCCGTGTTCGATGGTGGATACACCGGCCAGTGTAGCCCGGCGCATACCTTCCACGGTGGAGGCATGCGCTACGACCGGTCTGCCGCTGCTGGCAGCTACTTCCACTATCTTCTTTAGTTCATCGAGGGTGAAGGTGGGCTGCGCGGTGCCGTTCAGGCCCCAGCGGTAGTCAGCGTATACCTTGATCTGGTCGGCTCCTTTGCCTATCTGCTTCCGGACTTCCGTGGTCAGGCCGTCCATCCCGTCGGCCTCGGCTGCGCCTATGGGAGTTTCCAGTTCGTAGCTGAGTTCCTTAGGGCCATAGCTGCCGGTAGCTACAATGGCTTCGGTAGCGACGAGCATACGTGGACCAGGTATAATGCCTTTGTCAATAGAAGCTTTCAGCCCGACATCGTCAAAGTCGGCACCTTCCGTGCCGAGGTCGCGCACCGTGGTAAAGCCGGCCAGTAAGGTGTTTTTTGCATGCACCGTAGCCCGTGCCACGCGCTCCACCCGTGATTCCTTCAGCACCTGATCGTTCCAGGGCGTCTCGTTGTAGGGGTGCAGGAACAAGTGACTGTGGCCCTCGATGAGGCCTGGCAGCAGTGTGGTGCCCCGCAACTCGATCACCTGTGCCGTAGCCGGAACTGCTATACCTTTTCCGGCAACTTCGATCTTGTTGTTCTTCACCAGTACCTGCCAGCCTTCCTGCATCTGCTCGCCATCAAACACACGATCCGGCTTCAACAGGTAATAGGTATCCTGGGCAGGCGCTTGGGCCAGGACGACCATGCTGCACAACACGAAAATAGAACTGAGGAGTAGCCTCAGGTGAACAGGCTTGAGCATGAGAATGCAGCTTTTAGTTTGCGAATCAGGTTAGCTCAAGTTACTGCTTTTCTCTGAAACAAATGCTTCTGAGATGGCTCTAAGTCGTTGGCAAGTATAGCGTTTTATTTTTCTTGTGCCTGTTGCTTCTGCTCAGATTGTGCGGCGGCAATTTTAGCTACCAGTTCGTCGTCTGGCGTTTGCTCCATCCAGTTTTCGGGCAACTGCAGCCGGACAGTCTGGGCGCCGCCGGATGGGGTGCAAACTACCGGCACATGGCCGTTCTCATCCTGTGTGATCTCAGCCGCTTTCTCAGCGTTTCCATTTGATAGCTGGCCATACGCCTGCACGCAGGTCCAGGTGGTGTTTTCGGTATCGGTTACTTCCCGTTGTGTCATAAATTGAGTTTTTTAAGGTATACACTATACTGCTATTCTTTCAGGAAGATTCGCTTCCAAGCAGAAGAATTCCACTCAGTCCTTTTGGACGGAGGTCTAGGGAGAAGGCAAGTGGAGGTTCATTTGATCCTGGTTATCAGGAATCGGAATAACATGGACTGGTTTACTTCCCTGTTTATATTCTTGTGGGCAGAATCAATGGAATGTGTGATCGGTTGAGTGCCTTTTTAAAGGTGCAGCTATACCTTGTTGCTATACCCTGGACGGCGAAGACAGGGCAGCTGGCCTGCTAAGTTGTTTGGCAGGAGGAAATAAGAAGCCGGGGAAAAGCGTACTGCTTTAGTGGATTTATTATGTTAAGTAAATTAAACCAGATAACCGCTCTATCAAAGAGCGGCTTTCTGGTTTAACTAAAATTCGGAAGCTTACTTGTTGCTGAACTTGTAGATGGTCGTTTCCCTGTATTTCTCTCCGGGTCTGATAATAGCAGAAGGGAAGTTCTCTTGATTAGGGGAGTCCGGGTAATGTTGTGCTTCGAGGCAGAGGCCGGCATACCGGTTGTAGACCATGTTGTTGTGGCCTCTCAGGCTGCCATTCAGGTGATAGCCTGTGTAGAGCTGTATGCCCGGCTGTGTCGTGTATACCTTCAACACACGGCCGGAGGTGGGTTCTTCTACCGTGGCGGCATGTGTCAAGGTATCGCCACCGTTCCGGATCACATAGTTCAGGTCATAGCCATAGCCCTGCAGGTTGTTGATGCGCGTGCCCACCGGCTGCGGCGTCGTAAAGTCATAGGGCGTACCTTTCACCTGCGGAAGCTCTCCGGTAGGTATAAGCGTCTTATCGACTGCCGTATATTGGTCTGCGTTGATGGTAACGAGGTGGTTCAGGATATCTTTTGCTTTGCCACCACTCAGGTTGAAGTAGCTGTGGTTGGTCAGGTTGACAGGAGTGGCCTTATCCGTGGTAGCTTCATAATCGATCTTCAGGCCGTTGTCTTCCGTCAGGGTATAGGTCACCACCGCCTGCAGGTTGCCCGGGTAGCCTTCTTCCCCGTCTTTGCTCAAATAAGTCAGCCGGATCGCGTTCTGATCCGCCAGTTCTTCTGCCGTCCAGACCACTCTGTCAAAGCCGGTGTTGCCGCCATGCAGGTGGTTAGGCGCGTCGTTGATGGTTACTTTATATTCCTGCCCATCCAGCGTAAAGGTGCCTTTCGCAATGCGGTTGGCAAAGCGGCCTGCTATGCCGCCAAAATGCGGTTCGTTTGGGATATACCCGGCTAAACTGTCGAAACCCAGGACAACCTGGCCCATCGTGCCTTTCTTGTCAGGGGCCAGGATAGAGGTAACAATCGCGCCGTAGTTGGTGATTTTCACGGTCATGCCACCGGCATTGGTGAGCGTGTACAGGTATACTTCCTGCCCGTCAGGAGCGGTGCCGAAAGGCTCTTTCTTAATTTCCATAGTAGCTGCTTCGTCTGTGGATGTTGTTTGTTCGGTTTTCTTATCGGGACTGCTGCAGCCTGCCAGGCCTGCTGCACCAATACCGACAATGAGGGCCCATGCAATGAATGTAGGTATGCTGGTACGTTTTTTCATAACAATTTTCCAATTACGTGAAATATAAACAAACCTGCCTGGTTCATTTTTGCCGTTCGCCTATTTTTTAAGGATCAGCGTGCTGTACGCTGGGAGTTTCACCGTTCCTTTGGCCAGTTCCGCACCGTTATACCGGAAAACGACTGCTTTGTGTTCCTGGAAGCTTGCCGGCATCGGGACGTTGGCTGCCGCACCTGAAACATTGTGCAGTACCAGAACAGACTCTCCTTCATGCGTACGCAAAAAGGCGCTGATCGCTTTATTCTCCATGCTCACTGGCTCAATTACACCGTATGTTAGCGCAGGGCTGTTATTCCGGAGTTTGATCAGGGCTTTGTAGTGGTTCAAAAGCGAATTTTCGTCCGCCTCCTGGAGGGCGACCGGAGCTACGGTTTGCTCGGTGCTGTTCACGGGCGTCATCCAGGAGGTGCGGCACTCGTCTTTGCTCTTTACATCCCACAGGAAAGGTTCCCTGATCTGTTCATCCGGTTTCTTGCCGGTCATCCCGATCTCTTCGCCATAGTAGATGTAAGGGGAACCGGGCAGGGTGAAGAGCAGCGCAGCCGCCATTTTCGCTTTATTCTTGTCCCCTTTCAGTTCGCTCATGATGCGGTTCTGGTCGTGGTTGCTCAGGATCGTGGCATCTACATAGGCCGGGTTCACCTGGCTGTAGTTGTTCATGATGCGGGCATGTTTCAGCGCCAGCGAGTCGCCTGTTCCCTGGTTCAAGGCTTTGAGGATAGCCCAGCTCATCTCGAAGTTAAACAAGGCCGGCAGGCCTTTGCTATACGGCGCCACGACATCCGATTCGGCCCAGACCTCGCCTACCAGGTATACATCTTTCTTTACCTTCTGCATCTCGCTTCTGAACTCTTCCCAGAACCGGTGGTTGTCATCGGGTCTGTCATCCGGGAAAATATGGCGTGCCGCATCGAGCCGGAATCCGTCTACGCCTACTTCCTTCAACCAGTAGCGGCCAATTTTATAGGCTTCTTCCTTTACTTTGGGGTTATCGAAGTTGAGGTCGGGCATGCCGCCCCAGAAGTAACCGAAATATTTGTAATCGCTGCCTTCCACGCTGTGCCAGTGGTTGACGTTGTAGGAGTCGGCACCGGTGGTTTTTCCTTCGCCTTTTGTCTGCGGGTCGTCTTTGTGTGCCCATACATAATAGTCTCTGTAGGGGCTTTTCTCATCTTTGGCAGCCGCCTGGAACCAGGGATGGCCGTTGCCGGAGTGGTTGAGCACCAGGTCGATCACGACATGGATGTTGCGTTTGTGTGCCTCGTTAACAAATTCCTTGAAATCTTCCATGGTGCCGTAATCCGGGTGGATGCCGTAATAATCGGTCACGTCGTATTTGTGGTAAGAAGGAGAGGGGCTCATTGGCATCAGCCAGACACCCTCAATTCCCAGGCCTGCCAGGTAATCGAGCTTGGAAGTCATGCCTTTGATGTCGCCTATGCCGTCGTTGTTGGAGTCACAGAAGGACTGCACAAAGATCTCATAGGTGACGCCCCGGGGCCATTCGCTGGCCTTGGCAGCCGGAGGGTTGTCCAGTTTGGAAGGGGTGCTGCAACCAGCGGCCAGGTATAGCGCAGGTAGCAGAAGGAGGAGGTGTAATTTCAGTTTTTTCATTCGTTCGTTATGGGTAGGATAGGGTTTGGTACATGTTGTAACTTCCAAAGATTTATTGGGTCTCAGAAAGTTTGTCGATTAACATAAAAAGGCATTCTTACTCAGACCGGGTTAAATGATAAACCCGGCAGAGCAAAGCTGCCTGCCGGGTTTATCCAGTGTGCTATCCGTAAGGTAGAGCTTACTTTTTGATGAAAAGATAGTTGCCTGATAGGTCGTTGAAAACGATCATGTACGTACCGGCAGCTATTTTGAGGTTATCACCACCCGTTTTGTTGAACAGTTTTTCCTGTTCACCTGCCGGTGCTCCCCAGTTGTTGTCCCAGCTTCCTGCCGTTCTGAACTTCATCTCCACATCTTCTGTAAAAGTATGCTCCAATGTCCAGTAGTGCGGGTTAGAAGCCGTCTTCTTCATCAAAACGTCAGCGCCCCATCCTGAGAAAGAACCGATTATACCAATAGAAGCAAAGGTCGGTTTAGCGCTGGCATCGAAATCAGCGATCTGGTAGGTGTTGGAGCGAAGGTCTACCGTAACCGTTCTGTATCCTTCGGTTTTGATCTCGATAGAAGCCGGATCAGGATCTGCCTCTGTCTCTCTGAAAACCAAGGTGTTGTTTTCACCCGGTCCATACATCGGAGCCCAGCTGCCTCGCTTACCTAAGAACTTAAAATAACCCGGCTTAAACTTACCTGTGTAAGTAAATTTGAACAGGTCGTTCGGATCACGAAGCATGGCAATGGCATCGCCATTGTTCCAGCCAGCATCCGTCGCATCGCCTACCATGTACAAAGTGGCATAGGGAGGCTCCGTCAGGTATGGCGTTACCGTTACAGCCAGCACATTGGAAAGGACAGCATCCACATGAGGTGAAACAGAAGCACGTATTCTCATGTCAATGTCATTGGGCTGAAAAGGCCTGATGTCAAGCCTGTTTACCAAGGTATTCAGTTCAGCGACAGTAAACGTCTTTGTGGTTCCGCTACCCAAATCAGCTGTAATAGGAGCAGCAAAGTTATTCCCTTTCATATCCATCTCGAGCGTATAGCTCACGGCAGCCTGATAACCAAAATCAGATGGAGTCCAGGTGAATTTTACCGCATCCTGATCTGCTTTTTCTTCAGTCAGCTCGATGCTGGAAGCAGATGCCGACAGAACAGGTGCTGTACCATCCGTAACAAACACCATTTCCTCATCCTTCTCACAGCTCATCAGAGCCAGCGAAGCGAAGAGAAATACAAAAGATTTATGTATCCAGTTTTTCATAAAAAACATTTTTATAAGTTAAATGGCAGCACTTCCTGAAAGCAATCTATACCAGCAGGAAGTGCTGTTATTTATTAATAGCCCGTATTCTGCTTTAAGTTCGGATTGGCAGTCAGGTCCGTTGTTGGCAAGGGGAACAGCGTTCGGAAAGACTCAACGGCTCTTCCCTCTTTTACGCCACCTTTCCAGGGCCAAATGTGACTGTCAGTCGTAAACTTGTTAAAGCGTATCAGGTCGGTTCTGCGGTGTGCTTCCCAGTGTAGTTCCCGGGCACGCTCATTCAGAATGAAGTCCAGGTTAAGCTGGCCTTGGGTAACACTTCCGTCTGCCGGATCAATGTACGCTCTGTTACGGACACGATTCACGTAATCCAGGGCTTTTCCTTTATCTCCATTACTACGCAACGCTGCCTCCGCATACATCAGGTATACGTCTGCCAGTCGGAACATCGGGAAATCAGTATCCGGGTGGTCACCTGACGGATCTGAACCAGCCTGGCCTGTTGACGTAACGTTTTTCCATTTCCCGATGGCATAGCCATCTGTAAAGGTAAAGAGGTCGTTGATCTCAAGCTCCTGACCTGCTGTATGGAAGTTGGCACGGTTATCGGGTCCGCCGCTTGTGTTACCAAAAAGGCTTACGATTGACTTGGTGGTACGAAGACCTCCCCAACCACCGTTGATACCAAAATCCGCCGCCTTCATGCTACCACCTACCGGGGCATGCACCAGGTAGGTCATGCCACCCCAGGTCGTTGTTCTGGTACCGTCAAATGTGATCGCAAAAATGATCTCATTTGATCTGTTGTTGTCTGCCTTGAACAGATCGTCATAATCCGCTTCGAGCTGGTACCCGGCATTGATCACTTTTTCAGCATACGTCATGGCTTCCGCATTTTTTGCTGTGCCCGTGTATACCTCAGCATTCAGGTATAGCTTGGTAAGGAGTGTCCAGGCGGCAGCTTTGTCGGCACGGCCATACTCATTCTTGCGCGCGTCCAGCAACTGGCCTTCAATCTCCAACAGTTCTTTCTCGATAAAAGAGAAAAGCTCTTGTCGGGTGGTCTGCTCCGGGAAGAAGAAACCTACTTTATCTTGGTCTGTTACGAACGGGACGTTGCCATACAGGTCCAGGGCATGCCAGTAGGAGAGTGCACGCAGAAAGCGGGCTTCGGCTTTAAACACCTTCGCTTCTTCCAGGTTTGCGCCTGTTATACCACGACTGCTGAGTTTATCGTCCGATGTTTCGCGGATAAACTCGTTTGTCAGCGACACCTGGTAGAAAATGCGGTCGTACAGGGCACGAAGAAATTCGTTGCCTGGCGTCCAGTCCATGTCGTGCAGGTCGCGCAGGTTACCGTCGTTCCAGCCAATTACAGCTTCGTCGGTGGTAAGCTCCTGTGCCTGCCAGTACTGACGCAGGTAGTTGGAGAAACCTTCGTCTATACCGCCGATGTCCGGGCGGCCGGCAGGGCCCTGCTGACCGGTTACTGCATAACCGGCGTATAGTTTCGCCAGGATGGGCTTATAGTTTGTAAAGTCCTGGTATACCTTCTCCGAGACCACATCATACTTTGGTGTGATATCCAGGCTATGGTCACAGGCAGCCGCTGTTACTGTAATTACGCCAGCCAGCGCTATATTTCTTATGAATCTAGTATTCATGGATTTCAAAAATTAAAGAAATTACAAGTTAACATTCAGGCCCAAAGCGAAAACTCTTGGTCTTGGGTATAGCGAGTAGTCTATACCTGAGAATACCTCAGGATCCAGGCCTTTGTAGTTGGTGATAACAAAGGCGTTCTGTACGCTAGCAGTAGCCCGCAGGCCTACTTTATCGCCCAGGACTTTACCGAAGTTATAACCCAGGGTGATGTTGTCCATGCGCAGGAAGGATGCGTTCTCAATGTAGTAGTCTGAGAAATACTGGTAGTTGCCAAAATCAGTGTCCAGCACATTGCGTGATACGTTGTTCAGGTAACCGGAGAAGGAGTATGACTGTCTGGCACCCAGATTGGAATGTACGTTGTTATACACGTAGTTGCCGAAGTTACCACGCAACACCATGTTCAGATCCCAGTTGCCATAGTTCACCTGGGTGTTGAAGCCCATGTTGAATGTAGCAGCAGGTTTTTTGTACAGGTATCTGTCCTCCACGCTGATCTTTCCATCTTCGTTCAGGTCCGCATACAGTCCTTCAACCGGTTTGCCATCCTCGCCATACACTTGCTTGTATACATAGAATGCGTAAGGCGCGTAACCTACTGCGAATTTCTGGATGTTGTTGCCAACACCACCTGAGATAACGCCCTTATCATATCCTGTAAAATTAGGGTCATCTACTTTGCTCAGGCTTGTGATTTCCTGGTTGATGTAAGTACCGTTGATACCCAGGTTCCAGGTGAACTTTTCAGTATCGATGGCAACAAAGTTAAGGGCAGCTTCCAGGCCCTGGGTTTCCATGTTACCCACGTTTGTAGGCAGTTGGTTTGTCAGGTTGCTACCGGCAGCAACGTTCACGACAGCCAGCAAGTCTTTGGTGTCTTTGAAGAAGTAATCCAGGGTACCTGTCAATCTGTTGTTGGCAAAGCCAAAGTCCAGGCCGGCGTTGTACGTAGCAGTTTCTTCCCACTTAATACCAAAATCGTATCCTTCTGCACGGAAGGTCGGATAGAAGGTGTTGCCGAACTGGTACTGTGCCGTGTTATCAGCTCTGGAGTAGCGGGCAAGGTATGGGAACAAGGAATCATCCCCAAGATCCTGCTGACCCGTGATACCATAACCCAGTCGCAGCTTAAGATCTGACAACGCATCTACGTTCTTCAGGAAGTTCTCTTCGCTGAGTCTCCAGGCAAACGCCAGGGAAGGGAAAATACCCCAACGGTTTTCTTCGCTCCAGCGCGAGGAACCATCATAACGAACAGTACCCGTGAAGATATAACGGTCCTTCAACGTATAGTTCAACCTGCCAAAATAAGACCTTAATCTAAGCGGAAGGTAAGAAGGTATGAAGTCTGGTGCTGTGCCGAGCGTATTTCCTTCCACATCTTGGAAAGCAAAATCCGGTGCTTCGGTGATAAACTCCTGGAAAGAGTAACCGGCTGTTGCGTCAACACGGTTTTGGCCAAACTCTTTCTGATAGTTCAGATAGAAGTCAGTCAGGTTGTTCTCTTTTTTCTGGGCGTAGCGGGAAAGCGTTGCTACTCCGAAGCTGTTGGATGCCAGGTCAGCAGAAGTCAGGATAGAACCTTCGCTGTCAGAGCGGTCCGTAGCAACATTCAGGTTCGCTCTAAGCTCAGGCAGGAAGTGAAACTTATAATCGAGCTGCACATTACCAATCCATCTGTTTGCCTCACCCTGGTCATCACGCAGCTCCAGCAAGCTGAGCGGGTTGGTAGGCGCAATCCGGATGAATCCGTTGGCATCTTCCCACTCCTTAAAGCCACCAAACTTATCCGGGCTGCCATAAACAGGCTGTGTCGGGTCGTAAATGATAGCTGCCCCGATGGCACCCTCGTTGGCAAATACGCTGTTGGTTTTAGCACCTTTGAAGTTTAGGTTCGTTGTCAGGTGATCATCCAGGAAGCTTGGGTTCAGGCTCACACCAAGTGATGTTCGCTCAAAGTTGGAAGTTTTCAGCACACCGTCCTGGTTCAGGTAGCCTACAGATACACGATACGGAAGAGACTTGTAGGCACCGCTCAAAGTCAGGTTGTTATCCGTCGTATAGGCGTTTCTGTAAATCAGCTCCTGCCAGTTTGTGTTTTCTTTGCCCAGCAGTGCTTTCTGGGCTGCTGTGCCTCTTTCGGTTACGAGCGTTCTGAACTCATCTGCCGAAAGCACGTCAATCTTGTTCGGGTTTGTGGAAACAGAATGCTGCGTGCTGAAGTTAACCGACAGCTTTTGTCCGGCTTTTCCTTTTTTAGTCGTAATGATGATAACACCGTTCGAAGCACGCGAGCCATAGATAGCAGTGGCAGAGGCATCTTTCAGGATGTTGAAGGAAGCAATGTCATCCGGGTTAATAAAACTAAGCGGGTTAGAAGCACCGGAAACAGGGGAACTAGCCACTGGCACGCCGTCAATGACGATAAGCGGGTCGTTGTTCGCATTAAGCGATGCACCACCCCGGATACGGATTGTGCTACCAGAACCTGGAGCACCGCCATTGGAAGTGATCTGTACACCGGCTACTTTACCCTGTATAAGTTGCTCGGGAGTAGTAACCTGGCCCTTTACGAAGTCCTCGGAAGATACCGAAGTGACAGAACCCGTTACGTCACTTTTCTTTTGCGTACCGTATCCGATCACAACTACTTCCTGCAGCGCTTTGGTATCGGCGCCAAGAGTTACGTTCACAGTAGACTGATTGCCGATCGCTACCTCCTGGGTGCTGAAACCGATGAAGGAAAACACCAGCGTGCCGCCTGAAGCAGGTACCGAAAGGGAGTAATCACCGCTGGCATTGGTAGAGGTGCCTTTGGTGGTGCCTTTGAGCACAACCGTTACACCGGGTAGGGGCGAACCTGTATCGTCCAGCACCTTGCCGCTTACCGTCACATCCTGCACGACAGCCGCTGCTGGTTTTGCAGCTGAGCTGGCTGCAGTCGCCGGTTTTGGGGCAGTCTTGTGTTTCGATATGATGTACACACCCTTTACCTTTTTGTAATCGAGGTTATTGGTCGCCAGCGTTTTGCCCAGAAAGGCGTCTACGTTCTTTTCCTGGGTATAGGAGTTGGGTACAAGAAGCGTCAGGTCCTCTGCCACGTTTGCCTGGTAAGAGAACTGGATACCGTGCGTGTTCTTCAGGTCATTGAGCAGGTCTTTCAGAGATTTGGCTGAATAGGCCTGTCCGGAAGTATGGTTTGCCGCCAGGTTGGGCCCGGGTCCGGGATTGCCCTGTGCGATACCAGGTGCCTGGAAGCAGCAGAGGGCCACAGCCAAACCAAAGGAACCGAGTCGCTTTGTAGATTTATTTAACATAGATATGTGATTAAATTAAAGTGAGCTTATAATTATTTGATTGTTTTGGCGTGTAATATCTACTTCAAAGGTTTCTGAAATCGTGGTGAGAATATCATCCAGGTCTTTTACTTCCAGGAAGGCGGTTATGCGCTGATCGGCCAGGGCTGTGTCCCGGAAGACCACTTTATAGCCATAGGTCTGTTCCAGCATAGTGGCGACCTCTGCCAGCGTGTAATCATCAAAATATACCTTGTTATCCTTCCAGGAAGTATACAGGGCGGGTTTTACCTGCTTCCGGGTTATTTTTGCGTCCGGTGTTACCGTGACCAACTCCCCGGGTTTCATGTCCAGTTGCTTGTCATCACTTTGTTGAGCGATCTTCAGCCGGATCCTGCCCGAAGCCAGTACGATTTTGCTCTCTTTGCCTCTGTCAGATAAATTGAATTCAGTGCCCAGTACTTCCACCTGTATACCTTCGGAAGTCGTGACAATGAACTTCTGCTTATTGACTTTGTGCGTTACAGAAAAATAGGCTTCTCCTTTTAGCTGCACTTCGCGTGGGCTGTCATCAGACCATTCTGTCGGAATGGTCACGGTGGAGTTTGCGTTCAGAGTTATGATGGAGCTATCGGGTAGGTGAATAGTACGCTTTTCTCCGAAATTGGTGGCGTATTCCACCATACGTTTGTTGTTATACTGGAAAAATATAATCCCACTGACGATAAGCGTCAGAACAGCAGCGGCTATGGAAATCAACTTCTTGTTTTGCCACAACGCTATTAATTTGCCTGTGCCACCTGACTGGTTGTTGTCGTTGCGGCGGGCTTCTGTTAGCTTCTCCCAAATGTTGTCTAGTTCATCAGAATCCTCTTCTTCCTCCTCCTGCGACAGCAGCAACACCAGCTGGCGCGCATCGGCAATAACACCGGCTTTGTCCGGGTTCATCTCCAGCCAGTTTTTCCAGTAGAGGGTACTTTCCTCGTTTGGGTGTTTCACCCACTGAATAAAGTAATGGTCTGTTGCCAGTTCAGCTGAAGATGCCGTGTGATGATCCATCTGGTGTCGCGTGTGGTTTGATGTACAAAAAATGTGGTGTACTCCAAGTATAATAGCCGGTGATCGGGCGTATTATCCCTCTGTTATCAAAAAATATTTTCAGGGCTTTGTGCAGGTATAGCCATCGGGCAAAACCGGAGACAGGTATAGCCCGGATAAAGAGGCTGTTAGCTGTCAGAAGAACAGGAGAGGCAGCAAAACGAGGGCCGATTTAACCAGTAACTGCTGCAATTTGGCAATGGCTTTGTAGGTGAGTTTATACACAGATTCCTGCTCAATGTCCATGATGGCGGAGATCTCATCGTACTTGAGGTTAGTATAGTACCGCAGGAAAATAACCTCCCGTTGGCGCGCGGGCAGTTGGGAGAGCAGTTCGGCCATACGTTGCCGGGTATGCTCGGCTGTCTGGAGACTGATCAGGGTACTCTCATAAGAAGCCTCCGACTCAAAATGATACTCCTTGGGAAGGCTGTCGTGCTGTGCGTTGACTTTGAGTTTCCGGATTATCTCGTGGCGCAGTGACTTGAGCAGGTAATTCTTCACGCTTTCCGGGTATCCGATCCTTTCCCGGCTCTTCCAGATGGAGAAGTATACCTGTTGCAGGCTGTCACGGATCAGTTCCTTGTCAGTTGTGATTCGGTTGCCATAGCGAAGCAGAACAGGAGCATACGTTTTATAGAGGAGGGCAAAATCCGCTTCGCTTCCTGCTTTAAATCTCCCCCATACTTCCAGTTCATCCATGTGTGAGTACTCAATCTTCCTTCGGGCTGCAGCAATTATATCATAATAAAAGGTAATTTCATACCTTCTGCCGCTGAAAATAATGGAAAGGTAGCTGGTGTTATAACATGGACCTGCGGTATGGGGTTGAGTCAAAACAAAAAAGCCACCGGGCGCTTAACACCCGGTGGCTTTTTGTTTTGAAATATTCCGGCCACCTCCTGCCAGGAGGACAGCAGGGGCCTATACCTCTACCTGCTCTTTGACCTTATAGCCAAAGAAGCCATAGTACATGATGTAGAGATAGCAGACGAACGGCACCAGGAATGAAAGCTGCAGGTTGCCAGTCACATCCGCAATAAGTCCCTGCACCGGCGGTACGATAGCACCCCCTACAATGGCCATCACCAGCAGGGAAGAGCCCTGGCTTGTGTGCCTGCCCAGGCCACGGATGGCCAGTGTGAAGATAGTCGGGAACATGATGGAGTTGAAAAGGCCGATCGAGATCACCGCCCACATGGCTACTGAACCCTCAGCAAAGCTGGTGATCAGCAACAGAACCATCACACTGGCAGCAAATACACCCAATGTTTTGTTTGGTTTGAAACTGCCAAAAAGGAGCATGATAAAGTTCAGGACGATCAGGCCAAGGGCGATCAGGGCTTCGTTCAGGCCATAGACGCTATACATGACCACAAACGCAACGGTAGCGATTGCCGCAAAAATCATGTACTTGGTGCGGGTCTGTTTAATCTGGGCCAGGGCTACGGCACCAAAGAAACGGCCGATCATGGCGCCTCCCCAGTAGAAAGCCAGGAAGTGCTTGCCTTCTGCCTCCGATAAGCCGGCGATCTCAGGCAGGGCAAAGAAGTTGATCAGCGCACTGCCGATGGCTACTTCGCCGCCCACGTAAGCAAATATGCAGAGAATGCCCAGCACCAGGTGGCGGTGTTTCAGCGCACCGGCATCAGCTACGATCTTGTCACTGCCGGAGATATGGGGCAGCTTGGCCATCTTGATCATCACGGCGATCAGCAGGAGTGCAGCTGCCAGCCCGATGTATGGCAATTTAACGGAATCAGCGTTGGCCGACTGGGCAGCCTGTACCTCTTCGAAGATCAGCCATCCGCCCAGCAAAGGCGCCAGCGTCGTACCCAGTGAGTTGAGTGCCTGGGTCAGGTTGAGGCGGCTGGCAGCAGAGTCCGGCTTGCCCAATATGGTGACATAGGGGTTGGCCGCGATCTGGAGTATGGTGATGCCGGAAGCCAGCACAAAAAGAGCAGTCAAGAAGAACCCGTAACTGTGCAGGTCGGCTGCCGGGTAAAAGAGCGTGCAGCCGGCCGCGGCCACAAGCAGGCCGACAATGATGCCGTTCTTGTAGCCGATCTTCATGATCGGATCTCCTTTGGTCACCGAGAAAATGAAGTAAAGGAGCGAGACAATGAAGTAAGCCCCGAAAAAGGCAGTCTGGATGAGCATGGCCTGCCAGAGCTGCAGTTCGAAAACTGCCTGCAGCTTCGGTATCAGGATGTCATTGAGGCAGGTAATGAAGCCCCACATAAAAAACAATAAGGTGACAACGACCAGCGGCCCCCTGAAATCCTGATCGGTATCAAAATTTTCTGAAGCTGTTCTGGGCTCTGCTTTTGTGCCGGGAAGTATACCTGCCATGTGTGTTTATAAATAAAGTGAACGTTCTGATGCTGTGCTACTTGTTGTTTCAGGCGCTGGAGATCCGGTTTGGCGAATCTGCTGCCTGCTCTGTATTGTAATTGTCTGCTAACTAATGCCTGGTAAAAACCAGTATCTTCTGAACAGGCACTGCCTGGTCCTGCACCTGTGTCTTTTTACTGCCCTGGAGCGGTAGAGTGTTACGGGCACATTCTGAAAAGATGGGGTAAATAACTGAGTTTTTACGTGAATAAAAAGTATCTGACTGGTTTTTAATTCTAAAAATCATCTATTTGCTGATTCCAAATGTATCGCCTCCGGGCTTATACTGCTCAGGCACAGGCTGTCAAGGGTATAACAGGTGGGTGAGTAAGCACACCTGGCCAGAGCGAGGCTTGCTGCCGGATCATTTTTCATTCACCAGGCGACCGCATAGGCCGCTGTTTTTTTGCCATCCTAACTCCTTTATTATATGGGAAACAAGTACCAGTATCAGCTTTTTGCGTGCATTCTCTTCTTCCTGTCCCTGCACTTCCATGCGCTGGGACAGGCCGTACAGACGGTTCCGGCTTTTCCGACAGAGAGCCAGGAAGTGACCCTCGTGTTTGATGTGAAGCTGGCGAAAGACCCCCGTGCAAAGGGGCTCCTGGGTAAGACCGATGACGTATACCTGTGGTCCGGTGCCGGTGTTGTGGGCTCCACCAACGCCTTCCAGTACCAGCCGGCCGGGCAGACCAGTTTCAACCAGCCCTTTGCTCCCGGCAAAATGACCTACCTGGGCAACGACAAGTGGGAGATCAAACTGGTGCCCAAGCAGTATTTCGGAGTGCCCGGCGACAAGACCATCAACCAGCTGGGTTTGCTCCTTAAAAACGGAAACGGAACAGCCCAGACCGAAGACCTTTTTGTCACCATCTATACCAACACGCTGCAGGTAGCGATCCAGCAGCCTGCCGGGAAAAATTTCTTCGTCGACGCGAATGCTGCTATACCTGTCCAGGCCACCGCTTCGGGCAAAGCCAACCTGACGGTGAAGCTCGACAATACCGTGGTGCATACCGTAACCGACAGCGACAAACTGGACTATACCTTAAACGCCGGCACCCAGACGGGAGTGGCCAGAACGGTGGTAGTCGAAGCCAAAACAGCGACGGAGACCGCTTCTCAAAGTTTTACGTTCACCGTGAAGCCTGTTCCGGTGGTAGCCGCCCTGCCGGCAGGTATGCAGGACGGCATCAACTATACGGGCGCCAACAGTGCCGTACTGGTGCTCTATGCGCCGCACAAGAGCTTCGTATACCTGCTGGGCGAGTTCAACAACTGGCAGCGCACGCAGAACTCCCTGATGAAGCGCACCCCCGACGGCAACCGCTACTGGCTCGAGCTTACCAACCTGCCGGCAGGGCAGGAGGTGGCTTACCAGTACCTGGTGGAGGGGACCCTTGCCGTGGCAGACCCCTATGCCGAAAAAATACTCGACCCGGACAACGACAAGTACATCCCTGCGGCAAGCTATCCCAACCTGAAGGCGTACCCCGAAGGCGCTACGGGTATCGTCTCTGTGTTGCAAACCAACCAGGCTCCTTATACCTGGAAAGTGCCGGATTTCGAAAGGCCCAGCCCCGAAAATATGGTGGTGTATGAGCTGCACGTGCGCGATTTTATAGCAGCCCGCAACTACAGGACTTTAGCGGATACCTTGAGCTACCTCAAGCGCCTGGGCATCAACGCCATCGAGCTGATGCCGGTGATGGAGTTTACCGGCAACGACTCCTGGGGCTACAACCCGACATTTTTCTTTGCGCCCGACAAAGCTTACGGTACCAAAAACGACCTGAAGGCATTTATCGACAAATGCCACGAAAACGGCATCGCGGTGATCCTGGATATTGTGCTCAACCAGGCCGATTACGAATACCCCTATGTGAAAATGTACTGGGACGGCAACCAGCCCGCAGCCAACAGCCCTTACTTTAATCAGCAGGCAACGCACCCCTTCAGTGTCTTCTTTGACTTTAACCATGAAAGCGCAGCTACCAAAGCGCTGGTGGAGCGGGTGAACCGCCACTGGATCGAAGAGTATAACATCGACGGCTACCGCTTTGATCTTTCCAAAGGCTTTACACAAAAGAACAGCGGTGGCAATGTGGATGCCTGGGGTGCTTACGATGCCGGCCGCGTGGCTACCTGGAAACGCATTTATGACGAGATCAGGCGCTACGACGAAACGGCTTATGTCATACTGGAGCATTTTGCCGACAACCAGGAAGAAAAGGAGCTGGCCAGGTATGGCATGCTGTTCTGGGGCAACCTCAACCACGATTACCGCAACATGGCCAAAGGCTTGCAGGGGAATCCGCAGTGGATCTCCTACAAAGTACGCGAATGGGACAATCCTTACCTGATCGGGTATATGGAAAGCCACGACGAAGAGCGCCAGGTATACGATGTGATGCAGAACGGCAGCCGAAACGGCACCTACAACACCCGCACTCTCCCCACCGCCCTGGATAGAGCCAAACTGGCTGCCGCTTTCTTCCTGCCTGTGCCTGGCCCGAAAATGATCTGGCAGTTCGGGGAACTGGGCTACGATGTCTCAATCGAACAGGGCGGCCGCACCGGCGCCAAGCCCATCAAATGGGAGTACCGGCAGCAGGCCGACCGGCAGAAGCTCTACCAGGTATACGCGGAGCTCATCAAGCTGAAACTGACCGAGCCTGCTTTCCAGACCACGGATTTTGAGCTGACCATGGCAGGGTTTGTGAAGCGCATTTCGCTCGTACACCCCAGTATGGACGTGTACATTGTCGGCAACTTCGATACGAAGAAGCAACTGGTGAAAAACAGCTTTCCGAAAACAGGCATCTGGTACGATTACTTTTCGGGGCGGGAGTCGGAAATACGCGATAGCAACGAAGACATGGAGCTGCAGCCGGGCGAATTTCACATCTACACAACGAAAAAGCTGCCTGCACCGCAGACTGGTCTGGTGCCGTGGCAGGGCGTGGTGCTAGCTGCCGAAGAAGAACCGGCAGGCGAATGGGTTCAGGTATACCCGAATCCCTTGCAGGAAGCCACCCAGGTAGAACTGGCCGGCAACTACCGGGGAGCCGTGCAGGTGCAACTGATCGATATGACGGGTCGTGCGCTACAGACAGTACGTTTCCTGAAAGATAAGCAGAACCAGCAGCAACCGATCCGGCTGCAGCGTGTTCCGGCAGGTATCTACTACCTGCAGGTGGAACAGGGCCAAAAGACAACGACCCATAAAATGATGAAGCTGCAGGAATAAGTATCCCTGCAGCTTCCTGCTGCTCCCATATAACCGGGGTGCTTATTTTCCGACAAGTTTGATCATGGTGCCGGACTGGATCTGATCGGTCAGCTCCATGCCGTTGAGTATGGCCAGTTCGTTCATCCGGTTATCGGGTATCTTGTTATCGCGCAGCACCTGGGCCAGTGTGGTGTTTTTCTGCACCGTCTTGATCTGGATACGCTCGGGCTTTCTGTTTATTTTCTCGGCATCCTTGAGCTCCCGGAAGCTCTGCATGCTGCTGCTGAACTGCGGCATGTAGTTATTGAATTCATTGGCTGTCGTGATGCCCATCAAGCTGTAAATGTTGCCGCCATACTGTATCAGGTAGGTCAGCGTCCGGAGAGCCTGCTGCTGTTGTTGCTGTTGTTGCTGCTGCTGCTGCTGCTGCGGTTTCTGATCGGCTACAATGGCCAGCGCCGAAAGCCCATTCACGGTCACCTGTTTAGCTTCCAAGGGCTCCAACCCGTAGCGTTGCATGGTTTGCTGTCCGGCTTCCTCGAGGGTGGCGCCCGGTGCCAGGGTCATGATCATGATGGCTTTGCCGTCTTTGGGCCCCATCTGGACCTGCTGCGGGGAATTCTGGAATCCCCAGCCTGCCGGAATGGCATACTGAAACTTAAGCTCCGGATGGTAAAAGACACTGTTCTCCACAAAGCCCTGCTTCGGATCCTCCCCGTAAATAAGGCCGTCGATCATCTTGAGGTAGCTGTTGCGACCAATTTTGGGATCGGTCAGGTTTTGCTTCTTTTGTTCCTCAGCTGCCAGCTGTTTCACCGTATTATAGCGGTCCCCAGGGTTGGGGTGCGTAGAAAGAAAGGAAGGTATAGGCTCGGCGCCGCCTGCCTCTGACTGGCGCTGCAGCGTGAGGAAGAAGTCTGCCATCTCAGCGGCATCGTAACCGATCTTTGTTGAATACTCTACGCCTAGTTCATCTGACTCCCGCTCGGCGTCGCGGCCAAACTTGAGGAAGAGCAGTCCCAAGCCCTGCATGGCAGTTTCGCCATACTGCGCCACTGTCGGCGAGAGGATCATGCCCAGCAACAGGCCGCCCTGCGCCAGCGTGGCCTTGCTCTGCTGCTGCACGGTATGGCGTGCTGCAATGTGGCCGATCTCGTGGCCCAGCACGCCAGCAAACTGCGCCTCGTCGTTGAAGTGCGCCATGATGCCGCGCGTGAAGTAGACGTAGCCGCCCGGCACCGCGAAGGCATTGATCACCGGCGAGTCCACGATTTTGAAATCATACTTGATGTTGTTGCGGTGTGAGATAGCGGCCATCTGCTGGCCTTTCTCATCGATGAAGCGCTGGAGCTGCGGGTCTTCGTAGAGTCCAAACTGCGCTACGATCTGCGGGTCTGCTTCCTTACCCATGGCCAGTTCCTGGCTTTCGGATATGAACGCAACGTCTTTTTTCCCCGTCACGGGGTTGGTAGAGCAGGAACTGGCCACCACAATGACCAAGGTGAGTAAACAGGATATGCTATATTTTTTCATCGTTGTAGGAGTTTAAATCTTAAGAGAATCCTGCTGATACAGTTGGAATCTTAAGAATGCTATATATACCTCCTGCAACGATTATGCAATTGATTGGTTGCAACAAGTGGCTGCCGGCATCTGGCTGGGAATGAGGGAAGCACCGTTATTGTACAAATTGCATCGGGTAGGAGGGAGTTGCTTTTCCGGCCGCTATACCTGCGAGTCTGTCCTGGAGCAAAGTGCGCTTTGAAGGATCGAGCCGGTCCAGGTATAGGATGCCTTCGGTATGGTCGTATTCGTGCTGCACCATGCGGGCTGTCAGCCCGCTCAGTGTCCGGACCTGCGTCTGAAACTGCCGGTCCAGGTATTCGATGGTGATGCGCCAGGGTCTCGTCACTTCTTCCCGGAGCGCAGGTATGCTCAGGCATCCTTCTGTGTCCTGCCATGTTTCTTTGGAGCTCGCCAGGATGCGGGCATTGAGGAAGGTCTCTTTTATACCCTGATCGTACACAAAGTACTTTTTCCGGTCCTCCGGGGGCATGAGCCCGTAGGTTTTCTGACTGTCTACCACGAACAGCCGGATGGGATGGTTCACCTGCGGAGCCGCCAGCCCGCAACCACCGGCCGCATACATGGTCTCCCACAGGTCATCGATGAGTTTGTCCAACTCCGGGTAGGTGTGGGATATCTCCTGGCATTTAGTTGTTAGGATCGTATGCCCGTAGGCAAGTATGGGGAGTTGCATGCTTTCTGGTTTGGTCGGGGATGCTGTCTCTTGCCGCCGCCACGGGGAGGATGAAAGAGATAATCTTTTATTAGGTATAGCGTACGTAGGTTACCTCCATAGGTACGTTCAAATCGGCTGCCCGCTACGCTCTCTGTCCAGCCTCACTTGCGGCTATGAGCTTCTCCAGCCGGCTGACTTTTGTGGCTTCCTGTTTGGCCCGCATTACCCAATGCACTGCCTGCTTTTGATAAGAAGGGGCTTGAGACAAGAAAAAGGTCCAAGCTTTCGGGTTCTCTTTAAACCTGATTTCGAATTCTTCAGACAGCAGGACCGGCTCATTTTCATAGCTGTAGATAACCGAGTTGCTTTCTTTTCTTTTGGCATAACTGGCTAGTCCGGCTGGCTGCATACGGCCCTGTCGGGTCAGTTCTGCTACTTTACGCATGTTCACGGCACTCCAGGTACTGGTGGGTTTCCGGGGGGTGAAGCGGATAGAATAACTGTCTTGGTCAATGGACCTGCGGACGCCATCGATCCAACCGAAGCACAATGCCTCATCCACTGACTCCGGCCATCTCATGCTGGGCCTGCCACTTCTGACCTTGTAGAAGCCAACCAGCAATTCTGTGGCGGCCGTATGATTTGCTTCGAGCCAGGCCCGGAATCCGGCGGGGGTGGGAAAGAAAGTAGGTGTCATCTTGTTTGTTGATATACTCGATATGGCTTCTCCGGCAACATCCTCCATGCGCTGTCATCCTTTTCAGGATCATACCAATCCAATATAAGAAAAAGCCGGGAGAGTAAAAGCGTTCTGCCGGCAGGCACGTAAGCTTTGGTAAATAATCCGGCAATTGCCAACTTTGCTGTTATGTATACAAGAGAGCAGGCTTCTAAACTCAGACAGGCATTCTGGACCGCATTTGGCCAGTACATGGCTCCGGTCACCTCGGCCGAAGGTATGGCTACTAACTGGATCAATTATAAAACCGGGCTGAAGAACGTGTTTTTCCGGATGCAGGCAGATAAAAAGAAGGCCTCCATCGCCATCGAATTAGCCCAACCGGACCCGGAGATACAGCTAATGTTCTTTGAGCAGTTCACGGACCTCAAGGAATTGCTGCACAGCAGCCTGGGAGAGGAGTGGGAGTGGGACCTGCATACCTACGATGAAAACGGCAAAACCATCAGCCGCATCTATACCGAGATAGCCGGTGTGAGTGTGTTCAACCAGGACGACTGGCCGGCGCTGATTTCCTTCTTCAAGCCGCGCATGATCGCCCTGGATGCGTTCTGGAACGATGCCAAGTATAGCTTTGATGAATTACGCTAACCCTTCAGGTTACCTGTTGCGGGCCTGGCGCTTGATCGGCTCCAGCAGGTATTCGAGGCCGTTGAGCCGGATTTCGTAGAGCGTGGCCAGCTGCATTCCCAGCCTGCCCGGCGGAAAACCTTTGCTGTAAAACCATTCCAGGTAGGACACCGGCAGGTTACACAAGATCGTGTCTTTGTACTTGCCAAACGGCATTCTCGTCTTTACCAGTTCTGTCAGCAGGCTGGAGTCCGGTTGTGCGGGTTCTGTCATGGGAGCAAGGTATGGTGCGTATGGCTCCTTCCGGCTACTGGTCAGCCAAGTCATCAGCGGCGGCAACCGGGAAGGGAAAGCCAAAGATAACCATTGCAAGCGGAATCTGGTATGGTAGTGCCGGCAATTTCAGATGCCGCCGCAGGTATAGCTGCTGGTTCCAGTATGCCGGCCGCCAGTCTTTGGAATTGTAAGGGATCATGCAAATAATACCGCTTAGCCCAACCCACCGTGGTAAAGCGGGCTAAGCGGATTATTGGGCTAAAAGTTGTGCCCAAATATAAGCACAAATTTTTTAATCGATAAAAAGCGGCTCCCGGGCAACAGGAGCCAGGGTTCGGTACTGGTACGCCGCCGGGTGTACCTGATACGGGCTCATTTTGCGCGTTGCTTTTCTTGGACCGCAAATCCTGCCGGTGGTTTGCACATTTTTACGATTTTATGCGTTGTAGCAGGTATGGAATTTTTTGTCAGAAAGGGCTCTGTTGTCCGGGAGATATGGGGGAAAGGCGATACCATCCTGTTCATTTTTGCAGGAGCATCTGCTGAGTTTGCCCTCAACAAAGCAGTGGACTGGCTATACTTTACCGGGCGCCTGCCGGCCGATCCGTTGGGACGTTTGTTCTCTACCGTCGGGTATGCCCGGCAAATTGTCTTTTCAGAGCAGGACGCAGCCCACCGGGCGATTGACAAGATGGCGGCCATTCATGCCGGCGTGGAAGCCAAACGGGGAGCCGCTATACCTGACTGGGCGTACCGCGACGTGCTCTTTATGCTCATTGATTATTCTATCCGCTCCTTCGAGCTGCTAGAAAGGAAATTGACTTTTCAGGAGAAGGCAGAGGTGTTTGAAGTGTTCAACCGCGTCGGGACCCGGATGGGCTTACAAGGGCTGCCGGCAGCTTATCGGGAATGGGAACAAATGCGGGAGGAGCATCTGCAACAGAATTTGTTGCAAAGTCCTTACACAGCCGATCTGTACAGGCAGTACCGCAAGCACCTGGGCCCTGTTAGGTATAAGCTCTTGCTGGAGGGGCAGCTGCTGATTGTGCCGCAGACGGTGCGGGAACAGCTGCAGCTCGGAAAGGTATCGCTGCTGCGGCCGGTGCTGCAGGTATACAAACTTAGCAGGCGCCTGCATGCAGATTGGATTTTGAAGTCCCTTATCCTGCCGCCCGCCTACAAAAAAGAGATCATAGCGCTTGACAGCCGCCCCGCCTGATCTTATCGCTAAAATGCCAGTGTTTCAGTAACCGGCGGCATGGGCCGTTTTTAGGAGATACTCCTCAACTTCTGCGGCTGTTTGCCGGGCACTTCTGCCTACGCCAATGAGCGTGGCAGAGGCAAAACCGGTCCAGTTGCCATAGCCTACCAGCCAAAGTCCGGGTTGCTGTACGGCCCGGGTGCCTTCTACTTCTATTTTCCCTTTTTCAATGAGCAGGTGCAGGCACGCCAGGTGGTCCAGCGCATACCCAAAACCGGTGCACCAGATAACGGCATCTGTTTCTTCCTTTTTTCCATCCGGCCAGACCACCCCTGTTTCATAAAATTGCGCAAAGGGCCGCACCGTTTTCAGGACGCCACGCGCACGCGCTTCTTTCACCGGCGGCACCATCACGATACTGCCCAGGCTGTACCTGGACAGATCCGGTTGCTCGCCTTTCTGCATCGCATAGTAGCGGGCCGTAGCCTGATCGAAGAGTACTTTCCCGTCCACATCATCCGGCAGGTAGGTCACTTCCTCCAGCGTCACCCATTTGGTATCTGCTACCCGGGAGACCTCAGCCAGGATCTGAGCGCCTGAATTACCACCTCCGACAATCAGCACGCGCTTGCCCGCAACCTGATCCGGGTTTTTGTACTCCGAAGAATGCAGGTGCAATCCTTTGAATTTCGAATAGCCGGGATAGTCCGGTATAAAGGGTTTGCGGAAGGTGCCTGTTGCGCTGATGACCGTGCGGGCGTGGTAGGTTTTCTTGGGCGTCTTTAGTTCGAAAATGCCATCGCGGTAGCAGACATCCTGCACGTGCACGGGCCGTTCCACCGGTAGGCTATACCTGTTCTCATATGCTGTCAGGTAGGCGATCACTTCCTCCCGACCTGGGAGTTGCTGCCTGCTTTCGGGCATCAGCCAACCGGGCAGGCTGCTGAAAGCGGCCGGGGAGAAAAGCGTGAGCGAATCCCAGCCGCTACGCCAGGCAGCACCGGGTGCAGGCTGGTCATCGAGCAGTACATACCTGAGCTTCGTCCTTCGGAGATAATAGGCGCAGGCCAGGCCGCTTTGCCCGCCGCCAATGATTATGGTGTCAAAAATAGTAGCCATACCTGTCAGTTTCTGTCAGCAGCCTAAGGTACGGAATCAGGCAAAGGGAAGCGCCTGTTTTAGGAGTCCTACCCGGAACAATAGGTATAGCAAGCGGCATCTACATGGACTGCATCACAAGCGCAAGCACGCAAAAAGCCACAATCACCCACAAGGTCAGGTTAATGGTGGAGCCTTTGCCGGTGACAACTTTGAGCAGCGCCCAGCTCAGGAAGCCCCAGATAATGCCCTGCGAAATAGAGTAGGTGAACGGTATCAGCACCATGGCCAGGAAGGCAGGTATAGCTTCGTCCATTTTCAGCCAGTTGATCTTGACGATAGGGCGCACCATAAAGGCCCCTACCAGAACCAGTGCCGGCGCCGTAGCGATGGCGGGTATCATAGAGAGCAGCGGGGCTAGAAACAGGAAAGGCAGAAAAAGTAGCCCGCCCACCACTGCTGTCAGTCCAGTGCGGCCGCCGGCCTCTATGCCCACAGCCGATTCGATAAAGGCAGTGCCCGGGCTGGAGCCGACCAGGCCGGCCAGGGTGGTAGACAGGGCATCGGTGGTCAGGGATTGTTTTATATTCCGGGGTTCGCCGTGTTCGTCCGTCAGGTCGGCTGCCTCGGCCAGGCCTATAAAAGTAGAAAGGCTATCGAAGAGGTCCGTAAATACAAAGGCGAAGATTACAGGGAAGAGAGCAAACTGCAGGGAGTTGACCAGGTCCAGCTGAAACAGCAGGCTAAAGTCAGGCGCAGAGACCATCCCTTTCCAGGTGATGAGCGGATCTACATCTGTCCCCCACCAGCGGCCCAGCGGATAAGCAGCCAGGGTGGTAAGCAGAATGCCTATTAAAATAGCGCCGGTCACATTCCGGGCGATCAGGATGGCCATGAGCAACAGTCCGGCCACAAAGGTGAGCAGGGTAGGCGTCAGGGGAGCAATGCCGATGATGGTGGCCGGGTTCGCCACAATGAAACCGGCGTTGGCAAATCCGATCAGGGTAATATACAACCCGATACCTGCTGCAATGGCATAGCGCAAAGGCCGGGGTATAGCCCGCACGATGAGGGTGCGCACATTGAAAACAGAGAGCAGGAGAAAGATGATCCCGGACCAGAAAACAGCTCCCAATGCCACCTGCCACGAAATACCCATGCCCAGCACAGCCGAAAAAGTGAAGAACGCATTCAGGCCCATACCCGGTGCCACCAGGATCGGGTTGCGCGCATAGAGCCCCATCATGAGGCTGCTGAAAAAGGAAACCAGCACGGTAGCCGTCAGCACACCCGAAAAGGGCATACCGGCCTGGCTGAGGATGGCAGGATTGACGACGATGATGTAAGCCGTAGCCAGAAATGAGGTGAAGCCGGCGATGACTTCCGTTTTGACCGTGGTGTTGTGTTTCTTCAGCTGAAAATATGCTTCCATGCCTGGGTTGGTTGATGCGCGAAGATTGCCTGATACCAGGCAGTTTATACGAAGGAGAATTCAAATATACTAAAAAGCTATTCACTGTAACCGGGCATCTCTGGCTGCACCTTTTCTGCCTGTTCTTCGCAGCCGGAAGGTAGTGTGCTTTTCCGCACCCTTGCTATACCTGTGGCATGCAACCTTTTGCTTCCGGCCCTCATCTTTTGATGCATTCAATTAAAACTCCTCCGATGTGTCCGGTTTTAGACATACACTGTCCATAATCAAACACTTTTTTGCTGGAATATTCCTTTTTAATACTGTATGTGTCTGTTATTCAGAGATTTAATGGAGTGGCACATAAGTTGGTAAGT
>NZ_JSYF01000601.1:0-1208 GCF_054824225.1 Pontibacter sp. HJ8 | reverse complement strand
GTAGCTTGGTCATCTGGCTGGATCTGAAGTGCCTTTTCAAAGAATGGCAATGAGGCTTCGTAATGCTTCTTGGCCTGTGCTTCTAAACCAGCTCCTTTTTTCTTGTAAGTAGCATAGTCCATTTTAGCGGCTTTGTTGTTGAACTCGCTGCCTCTGTTGTACTCCAACACACCCAGGTTAAAGTAACCGTCAAAGTTGTTCGGGTCCATTTCAATGGCTTTCTGATAGTTCTTGTAAGCCTCATCAATGCTTCCCTTACGCTCCTGCAGGTTACCTCTAACAGCATACAGGCTGGCATTTTTAGGGTCAGCTTCAATTGCTTTATCCAGTTTAGCCATGGCCTCATCCGCGCGGTTGTTCTTCAGGTAGTACTTCAGTTCTTCCTGCATCAGGTATACACTGTTCGGGTGCTCCTTCAGGCCTGCAGCAAGTGTGCTCAGAATCTGGTCATCGCTCGCTTCAGCTGCCTGCTGCAGTTGTACTTTTGCCTTGTACACGTCTTCTGTCTTGTGACCGATGTTGATCAGCTTATCATAATACGTGATGGCAGCCGGATAATCCTGCTTCGCTGTAGAAGCAAATGCCGCATACATTATGGCAGTTGTGTCAGTAGGATTTACTTTTGAAGCCAGGTTATATTTGGCAATGGCGTTATCCCAATCCTGTGCGTTGTGGTATTCTACTGCCTGGTTTAGTATCTGGCCGTAGAGCATCTGCAAACGCTCTGGTACCTGCTTGCCATACTCGCCGTCTTTTCCATCCAGCTCTATGGTTTTGTTGAACGACTCCATTACGATTTCAGGAGTCTGTTCAGTTGCATTCTTGCCATAGATCGGATTGCCCAGCATGTCCTGGTAAATGACGCCACGATAGAACCAGGTTTTTGCTTTGTCCTTTGTCTTATTGTGCTCTATCGCCTTGTTGATGTCAGCCTGGGCCTTGTCTAAAACGCCATTCTTGTGGTTTAGAACTGCGCTGTTAACGGCAGAGTTCTGAGCTACAGCAACCTGAATACTCGCGGCTGCCAGGGCTGTCATAAGTATTTTCTTCATACTTTTCAGAGATTGGTTTTTGTTTGTTTGTTAAACGTTAAATAAATGAATTAAAATTTCAATTTCACGAAGAATCTATTCTTCTTCTGTCGCTTCAGGATCCGTCATGGTATCTGGCTGCAGAGATTCTTCCGGTTTCAATTCAGAATCCAGCAG
>NZ_JSYF01000600.1:0-850 GCF_054824225.1 Pontibacter sp. HJ8 | reverse complement strand
TTCTATTTTTAGGATGGCTATCTATTCTTGAAGAGGTTGGGAGCTATTTCAAAGAAGGAAACGGAATCAAGTATAGAAATAAGAAAAGAACCAAAGATGGGTACACCACAAGAGTAGAGGGTGAATGGCAAGTACAACGGTTTGGAACCGACCAAGTGTCCTTTGTCACCAATGCTTACAAGCAGCAATTACAAACCATGCTAAAAGATACTCCTCTTTGGAAGAAAGGACTTTGGAATCAGCAAGAAGTTTTTCATGGGAGTGCCATCGAGATGGACACTATACTAGGTAAGCGCAAATTTGATTCTATTGTATTCAGTCCACCTTATGCAAATAGGTTTGATTATTTTGAATCTCAGAAAGTTGAGCTTTGGTTTGGTAATTTTATCAATAACTCTACTGATCTTAAAGAGGTTAGAAAGAAGTCCATGCGGTCTCACCTTGGAGCAGATAGGACAAGAGTATTAGATTCTAATAGGTTCTTAGATAACCTTATTTCATTGATGGATACATCATCAAGTAGCTGGAGAATGGGAGTTCCTCAAATGCTCCATGGATACTTCACAGATATGCATCAAATACTGAGACATTGCAGAAGATATCTAAAACCAGGTGGAAAATGTTGCATCGTGATAGGTAATTCTGCATTTGCCGGTGTGGTCATACCCACTGATAGCTTAACTGCTAAAATCGGTATAGAAGCTGGTTTTAAATCAAGTGAGGTAATTCAAGTAAGGCATTTGACAGTAGCTCCTCAGCAAAGAACTCAACTAATTGGGTTAGAAAATTTTATGAGAGAATCTGTTGTAGTATTAAGGTAAGCTAAGAGTAAATGACGGGTAGAGTTGAA
>NZ_JSYF01000599.1:0-16610 GCF_054824225.1 Pontibacter sp. HJ8 | reverse complement strand
ACATTAACCCGAAACCTATACCAAACCTTTACACATTCCATATGCAGCTGGTGAATAAGAGTGCTATCTCCTTAGTACTCACCCTGTTTTATCTGCTATGCACGGGACCCGACGTCCTGGCGCAAAGCTGCACGACAACTATAACTGTTTCGGGCTCCTCCACGCTCTGTCAGAACGGGCAGGTGGTGTTGACAGCCTCCGAAGCCGCCAGCTATACCTGGTCCAACGGAGCGACAAGCCGTAGTATTACGGTACAGGCAGCGGGTAGTTATTCGGTCACAACAATTTCTGGGGACGGCTGCACCAGTACGTCTGCTCCCTTCCAGGTATACCAGCAACCGGACGCCAGCATAGAGGATCCGAATTTTGATTTTACCTACTGCAGCTATACCGGCAATGCCGCCTCCTTTAATCTGGAAGTAGAGAACACCTCCCAGACCAAAGCGACCAACACCGGCTATACCATCCAATGGGGAGATGGCAAAACCAACACCTACGGCAAAAACTTTGAGCGGGCCAGCCACGTTTATACCGCTGCCGGCCTGTTCACGATCGTGGTGACCGCTACGGATGCAAACGGCTGCGTGGGCACCTCGACCGAGCAGGTGTTCATCGGCAGCAACCCGGGGCTGGGCATTACGAGTGACGGCAACAATACCAGCTGCGCCCCGGCAACCTTCGACTTTAAAATTACCGGCGTGGAGGGTAACTCTCCCCACACCGTCTATACCTTTCAGTTTGACGATGGCACGCCCGCCATTACCTACAAGCACCCGGAACTTCCTGCAGACCGCATTCTCCGCCATACCTTCACCAAATCTTCCAAAGACAAGCCCAACGGCTTTACACTGAAGGGCACGGCCACCAACCCCTGCAACAATTCCATTGCTACTTTCACCGGCATCCGGATCTCAGAAGGGCCTATCGCGGACTTTGCGATCGGCAATGTATGCCTGGGCGAACCCGTAAAGTTTCAGGACAAGACAAAAAGCGGGTATGACGCTTCGTCCAGAACAGACAAGTACAAAGTGAAGTGGGAGATCTTCCCGGCTACGGGTTGGGAATTTACAGGAGGTACCGATGCGACCTTTTCACCTAGTGTTAAGTTCAACCAGCTCGGAGAGTACGTTGTACGCCTGACCGCCTCTCCCCTGGATCCCAACTCGACCTGCGTACCCAGTGTGAAAGAGCAGATCATCGTCGTAAATGATATACCCAAAGCCGCCTTTGAGCTGCTGCCGGCGGAGGGCAATTGCGCCCCCTCTGTCTACCGGGCTCAAAACCAGTCTACCGGCACGGACCTGCGCTATACCTGGCAGGTTTCTGCTCCGGAGGGCTGGAGTTTTGCGGAAGGCACAGATGCCAATTCCCAAAACCCGGTTTTCAGCTTCACCAAATCAGGTACCTATACCGTAGCTTTGGTAGCCAGCAGCGTGTGTTCGGCCATCAGTCGCAAGGAAACCCAAATTACGGTGGTACACAAACCGCTTGCCACCCTGCCGGCGGCCAAAACCTACTGCGGTCCGCAGACCATCTCTTTTTCAGGTAATGACAAGAACCACCTGCCAGTATATGATGCCCAGGCAGGACAAATAAGCAGCTATCGCTGGGATGTCTCCGGCCCGGGTGCGACGGAATTCACATCCGGCACCAGCGCCAGCTCCGCTTATCCAACGATCAAATTTACGGAATCTGGCACGTACGAAGTCCGCGTGAGCGCCCTTAACGAATGCGGTGTATCTGAAGCAGCCACCCAACTCATTACGATCGATGCGATTCCGGAAGTAGTGGTGACAGCGCCTAAAGCAGCCCTTTGCGTAGGTGAAAATACGACGCTTTCGGCGACGGGAGCCGATACCTATACCTGGTCTCCGGCAACCGGCCTGAGCGCCACGACCGGCAGCAGCGTGACGGCCTCCCCTGCGATGACCACCACTTATACCGTGACAGGCAAAAACAGTGACACCGGCTGTACTGCGACGACGACCTTTATCGTGGAAGTCAATACGCCACCCACTGTCAGCGTGGCAACGGATGCAGGTGAAATCTGCATCGGCCAGGGCACTGCCACCCTCACGGCCTCCGGTGCCGACCGCTATACCTGGTCCCCGGCGGCCGGTCTGAGTGGGACTTCTGGCGCCCGTGTAGTGGCTACACCAGCTGTTACGACGACCTATACTGTGACGGGTACGGATGAAAAAACAGGCTGTACCAGTACCGCTACCGTTACAATCAAAGTCAATCCATTGCCCGAAGTAAAGGCGGGCGAAGATAGGACGCTCTGCGACAGGCCCGTGCCAACGAAACTGCAGGGTAGCCCGGCAGGCGGTACCTGGAGTGGCGCGCATGTTACGCCGGAGGGTACTTTTACAGCAGCCGGTACAGGCACATTTGAACTGACCTATACCTTCACCAATGCGGCTGGCTGTGTAAATACGGATCAGGTACTGGTGACCGTTACGGAGCCTCATGTAGTTCAGGCAGGCGATGACCGCACCGTTTGCCTCAACAGCGGCACATTCAAGCTGGGAGGTTCTCCAGCAGGCGGCAAATGGAGCGGGTCAGCCCATGTTGCAGCAGATGGCACGTTCAATCCGGCTGCAGCAGGCACCTTCACGCTGACCTATACCTACGGCACCGGCAGCTGCGAAACCAGCGACCAGGTACAGGTGACAGTGAATAGCTTGCCTGCTTCGCCAACGGTACAAAACGTGTCTACCATCTGCCCGGGAAGCCGCGCTACCCTTCGTGTACAGAACCCGAAGGGGACCGTGACCTGGTATGCCCAAGCTACCGGAGGCAATGTGTTATATACAGGAGAAGCCTACCTGACTCCTGTCTTAGATAAAACCACCACGTACTATGTGCAAACTACGATCGAAGGAGGCTGTACCAGCACCCGGACAGCTGTAAAAGTGACTGTATACCCTCCTACGCCGGCTCCTGTTGTAGCTCCTGTTACGCTTTGCGGCGCGGGCAGCACCGCGACCCTGGTGGCAGAAGGAAACGCAGGCAGCTACGAGTGGTTCGCTGACGCAGCCACCACCCGACTGATCGCCACGACCAAAAGCTTTACGACCGATGCCCTGCCTGAAGGTGTTACCACTTACTATGTGCGTGCCGCAACCAATGGCTGCTACAGCCCAGTCGTAGCGGTTCCAGTCACCATCCTGCCGGCGCTGGCTAATAATTCATTGCAGCAAGTCGCGTTGATCTGCGCCGGTCAGACACCAGTTCCTATCAATGGCTCCGAACCTGCCGACGGAAACAATAGCTATACCTACCGCTGGGAAAGCAGTGTGACCAGCGCTACAACCGGTTTTGAAGCGATCAGTGGCGCTACCGGCAAAGACTACCAGCCGGCTGCGCTGACTCGCACGACCTGGTACAGAAGAACCGTGCTCTCTGCCGGATGCTCCAACACCTCTGCTGCAGTAGAAGTCAAAGTAACGCCTGTGCTAGCTAACAACACCATTACAGGTATAGCGCCGATGTGCGAAGGCAGCGAAGCAGCTATGCTGAAGGGCAGCCAGCCTGCCGGCGGCACCGGGGCGTATACCTATACCTGGGAAAGCAGCACCACCGGTGCCAGCGGCAGCTTTGCAGCGGCCGGCGGCAATAGCCGGGAACAGCACTATAGCCCGGGCATCCTGAACCAGACCACCTGGTTCCGACGCAAAGTCACTTCCGGTGCCTGCGCAGAAATGGTGAGTGCAGCCATCGAGGTGAAAGTGATCAAACCGATCACAGCCAATACAATCTCTGTGGAGCAAACGACCATCTGCAGCGGGACAGCACCGGCCGTTATTGTAGGCAGCACACCAGTGGGCGGCACGGATGAGAAGACCTACAGATGGGAGATGCGCGCGGAAAGCGGCACCTACGGACCGGCTACCGGCACCAACAACGGCCTCAACTATACCCCGCAGATCAACGACAGAACCATGTGGTACCGACGGGTAGTAACAGGTGGCCCGTGTGGCGAGAGCATCAGCAACGAAATACAGATCACGGTGCAGCCGGCTATCGCCCAAAACACAATTGCCATCGCCGGCCAGCAGATCCTTTGCAAGGGCCAATCGGCAGCTACTCTATCCGGCGCGCACCCGGCTGGTGGCAACGGCAGCTATACCTATCGCTGGCTCTACAATACCACTGGACCCAATGCCACGTTTGAGCCTGCTCCTGGCAACAACACCGCCCAGGACTATACCAGCCCGGCCGCGCTGACAAACACGACTTGGTACATGCGTGAAGTCGTATCCGGGGCTTGTATCAGCAACTCCGGCGTGGTGGAAGTGACGGTAGTGGACCTGCCCGTCGCTCCGGTTGTGGCACCTGTCACCATTTGCGAAGGCAGTACCGCCACTCTAACTGTGAACAGCACTACTACCAACACCTTCCGTTGGTATACCAGCGCCTCAGCAGAAAAAAACCTATACGAAGGCTACAGTTTTGAGACAGCTGCACTGAACGAGACGACGACCTATTATGTAGAAGCTGTGAATGTGAACGGCTGTGGCAGCAGTGAGCGCAAAGCAGTAACGGTGACAGTTAACCGAAATATTTCCAACAATACGATCACAGCAGCGGCTGCACCGATCTGCGCTGGTCAACGCCCGGCGGCCATTACAGGCTCCGAACCAGCTGGCGGCGGTGGCGCAGGCACCTATACCTACCGTTGGGAAAGCAGTGAATCCGGCCCGAACGGAGGCTTCAGCCCGATAGCAGGCGCTACGGCTGCTTCTTTCCAGCCAACTGCCCTGCAGAAAACCACCTGGTTCCGAAGAGTCGTTTCTTCCGGACCCTGTGCGGCCCATTCTAGTGCGGCAATTAAAGTGGAGGTACTTCCGGCCATCAGCCAAAACAGCATAACTACCGACCAGGCGACTCTTTGCTCGGGTGATGTTCTGGGTACCCTCAAAGGTACACAGCCTGTTGGTGGCAGCGGAGCAGGCAGCTATACCTACCTGTGGGAAAGCAGCAGAGATGGTGCAAACTTCTCCCCGGCAGCCGGCACCAACACGCAGCCGGACTATACGGCACCGGCGCCGATGACCGAGCGTACCTGGTTCAGAAGGATCGTGTACTCGGCTCCTTGTGCGCAGTCTGTGAGTGAAGCGCTGGAGATCGTCGTGCAACCCCTCATCACCAACAACACCATTACGACCAAAGAGCAAACGATCTGTGCGGGCGAAGCACCGGCCCAGTTGGTGGCAGCGCGCCCGGCAGGCGGCAATGAAAACCCGGTATACCTGTGGGAAAGCAAAACCGACGGCTCGGGCAAAGATTTTGAACCGGCAGCCGGTATAAACAACGGCATCCACTACCAGGCGGGCAAGCTCACCCAGACCACCTGGTTCCGCCGCAAGGTGACAGCCGGGGCCTGTGCGCATGTATCAGAAGCGATCCGTGTGATCGTGAATGAGGTCATCGCCAACAATACCATTTCACAAAACCAGGTCATCTGTACAGGAAGCGCTCCGGCCAAACTAACCGGAACAGCGCCTGCAGGGGGCAACGGCAGCTATACCTATTACTGGGAAGCTGCTGGTGCGGACGGCGTGTTCCGCAAGGTGAACAACAGCCAGACCGCTGAGTTGGCACCAGGTGTACTCACCTCCACCACGTCCTACAGACGGGTGGTAGAATCGGGTCCCTGCACTCATATATCCAATACGGTGACGATCACCGTGTCGCCGGCTATAACCAGCAATAGCATCGGACTGAAGCAGAGCATCTATGCCGGACAGACGCCGGCTCCGCTCACAGGCTCACTCCCGGCCGGTGGTGCCGGACCGGATACCTATACCTATGTATGGGAAAGCAGCGCTAGCCAGCACAGTGGGTATCAACCGGCAGCCGGCGTGAACAGCAGCCGCCACTACAGCCCGCAGGCACAGCAGGAGCCAACCTGGTTCAGACGCCGTGCACTGTCCGGTGGCTGTGAAAGTGCATCGGAGCCGGTACTGATCGATGTACTGATGGGGGTGACCAACAATAACATCCGCACTGACCAAGTGATCTGCGCCGGCAACAAGCCAGCTACCCTGCAGGGCTCCCAGCCGGAAGGCGGAAACGGGCAATACCAGTACCTGTGGTTAGCCAGCACCAAAGGAGCGAAAACAGGCTTTGTGACTGCTTCCGGTGCCAGTACCAGCCAGGACTACAGCCCGGCAGCCCTCACCCAGTCAACCTGGTTCAGGCGCGTGGTGGTGTCAGGCCCTAACCCGGATACCAGCGCAGCGGTGCATATCAGCGTGAAGCCTCCGATGGCCAACAACAAGATCAGCACCAGCCAGACCATCTGTTACGGAACGGCGCCGTCTGTCCTCACAGGCACCTTGCCAACAGGCGGAAGCGGCAGCTATACCTTCCTGTGGGAGAGCAGCACAAGCGGTCCTGACAAAGGCTATAGGACGGCACCCGGCGCCAACAACAAGCAGGAATACGCCCCTGCTGCCCTGACACAGACCACCTGGTTCAGGCGGGTCGTGACTTCCGAGTCCTGCGACAGGCTGGTGAGCGATGCAGTGATGATGACGGTTACGCCACTTCCGGCTACGCCGGTTGCCGATGGCCTAACCATCTGCCCCGGCACCAGCACGACCCTGACAGCTACCGGCAAAGGCGGCAGACTTGAGTGGTATACCGTAGCAACAGGCGGCAACCCGGTCAAAACCGGCGAGAGCTTTACTACCCCTTCCCTCAACAGCACCACCACTTATTACGTGCAGGAAGTAGCGCTTTCCTGTGCCAGTGAGCGCAGGGCTGTCACGGTAACCGTAACGCCACCGACCGCGAACGCCGGGCTGGATGTGACCACTATAAAAGGCCGCACGGTACAGTTGCAGGCAAGCGGCGGCACCACCTATACCTGGTCGCCGGCCCTGGGCCTCAATGACCCGAACATAGCAAACCCGCTGGCTAATCCGGAAGTGACGACTACCTACACGGTTACCGCGACAACAGCGGCCGGTTGTGTGTCTACCGCCAGGATGACAGTGACGGTACAGGAGCTTGTGTATGTGCCCAACACCTTTACCCCTAACCGCGATGGCATCAACGATACCTGGGAGATCCTCAACATTGAACAATATCCGAACTGCAGGGTGCAGATATTTAATCAGTGGGGCAATGTGGTCTTTACCTCGGACGGCTACAAGCAGCAATGGGATGGCACCTACAAAGGACAGGAACTACCGCTGGCGACTTATTACTACATCATCCAGCTGGATAACAAAGAAAAACCGCTTTCAGGAAGTGTGACGATCGTTAAATAATCTATATGAATAAACTTTTAGCTTTAGGATTGGTGCTTTTGGTTGCCTCACAGACGGTTGCGCAACAGAAGCCACAGTACACCCAGTACACGCTCAACAATTACCTGCTCAATCCGGCCATCACCGGTATAGAGGATTACGCAGATGTGAAATTGGGAACCCGGCACCAGTGGTCCGGACTGGAAGGAGCCCCTGTTTCGTACTATGCTACCTTTCATATGCCCATTATGAAAGACATGAATCCGGCCGCCAAAGCCCAGCGCTCCAGGGTGCTTCCCAAAGAAGCTACGACCAAAAAGAAGCCAACTACTTACCGCCGTATTCGCCCCCACCACGGGCTGGGCGCGATGGCAATGTCTACTGCGACAGGCCCGCTGAAGCGCAGCAGCCTGAACCTGAGCTATGCCTACCACCAACCCCTCTCCCGTACGCTCCGGGTTGCAGCCGGCGTAGCACCGGGCGTAACCCAGTATAGTCTGGATCCGAATCAGGTACGGGTGATCAACCCCAATGACCCCGCCATCATGGACGGCCGCGTGAACGAGGCCAAGTTTGACCTGAACATGGGCCTGTGGCTTTACTCCTATAACTATTACCTGGGTGTGGCAGGTACGCAGCTGGTACCAAGCAAACGTGAATTCCTCTCTTCCGGCCAGGCCGACGACAGCAGCGGAAAGCTGCAGCAACACTACTTTGTCACAGGCGGTTACCGCCTGGATGTGGCCCCCGGACTGGCGCTGATCCCGTCGGTGATGGTGAAAGTAGCGCAGCCCAGCCCGGTATCGGTGGATGCTACCCTGAAGGCGATCTATGGCGACAGGATTTGGGCTGCTGCATCGTACCGTCACAACGAATCGGTGGCCGCGATGGCAGGCATTAACATCAGCTACCTGCTGGACCTGAGCTACTCCTACGACGCCAGCACTTCTCCCCTGGGTTCCTCGAACACAGGCAGCCATGAAGTGGTACTGGGTTTCAAATTACGCAATACCTCCCGGGTCCTTTGCCCGCAATGGGCCTGGTAGTCAGCTATATATAACACAATCAAAAGAGCAGCTATCGGCTGCTCTTTTGTATTAACACCAACCTCCAAAATCCCATAACCTTTGTACCTGATTAAAGTATAGGCATTAAAACCCCGACACGTATGACGCTCAAACAAATTCTGCCCACCTTGCTGGGTATCTGCTTTATCGTTTTTGCGGCTTTGCAGTACAATGACCCGGATGCTATACCCTGGATTGCGACCTATCTTGCCGCTGCTATCCTCAGCTTTCTCACCGCTTTTAACAGGATCAGCCGGGCGGTGTTGTTACTGGCTTTCGTGGCCTTCGCGGTCGGTGCCGTCTATTTCTGGCCGGACCAATGGGAAGGACTTGCCATCGGCGGGGGCGATATCAAAAACATAGAGGAAGGCCGGGAGTCACTCGGGCTGGCACTGTGCAGCCTGACCATGCTCGTGTACGCCTTTCTGACCAAAAGCAGTGTTAGCTTGCACCCGCAGCATACCTCCTTTAAAGCAAACAAAAGGGCTAACTGATATGCTCAGTCAGCCCTTTTCTCTAGAAGTATGAAAGCGGGATTATAGCTGTTCTGCCTTAAAGCCTGCTTTTTCCACTGTGCTTTGGATGGTCTGGGCGTCCAGGCTATCCGAAGTCACTTCCAGCACTTTGTCCGGGTTATCGGTATCTACTTTCCACTCCTGCACACCTTCCAGCTTATTCAGGTGAGGCGTCACGGCCCGAATGCAGCTTCCGCAATTGATTGTCGTTTTGAATTTATAGGTTTTCATATTTAACATAATTAATTAACTAATAGAATTTATTTTAGAGTCTTTTCCCTCTCAGGCGTAAACTGTTACTCACGACGGATACAGAACTGAGCGCCATAGCAGCACCTGCCACCATCGGGTTGAGCAGGAAACCGGTGAACGGGTATAGCAATCCGGCCGCTACAGGTATACAGATCACGTTGTAGAAGAAGGCCCAGAACAGGTTCTGCTTGATAGTCTGCACCGTTGCCCGCGAAAGTTTCATGGCGGATGCCACCTGCACCAGGTCAGAACGCATCAGCGTAATGCCGGCCACATCCATGGCTACGTCCGTACCATGGCCCATCGCGATGCTGACATCTGCCGTGGCCAGCGCCTGGGCATCGTTGATGCCGTCCCCCACCATGGCCACCACCTTGCCTTCTGCCTGCAGCTTCTTCACAAAGGAAGCTTTGTCATCGGGCAGCAGCTCTGCCTCATAGTGCGTTATACCTACCTGCCGTGCCACTGCTTCGGCTGTCTGCACGTTGTCACCGGTGAGCATGTATACCTCCAGTCCGGCATCCTTCATACGCTGTATCCCTTTGGCGGCATCAGCTTTGATGGGATCGCTCACAGCGAAAACGGCCAGCGCCTGCTTTCTGCTGGCAAAGAAGATGGCTGTTTTCGCATCCTGCTGCAAGGTCCGTGCTGCTTCCAGCAGGGACTCCGGCAGTTGGACCCCTTGCTGTCGCAGGAGTTTCTCATTGCCTGCCAGGAAGCTTTCCCCTTCAAATTCGGCTTCTATACCTAGACCGGTCAGGCTATTGAAATACGCGGGTTCGCGCACCTGCAGCCCTTTTTCTTTGTAGAAGGTATAGATGGCCTGCGCGATCGGGTGCTCCGATTTGGCCTCCATCGAGAAGAATAATTGTTCCAGTTCCTGTTGCCTTTCCGTGTCCCGGGCCCACACCACATCGGTCACAGAGGGTTTGCCCACGGTGATGGTACCGGTTTTATCCAGCAGGATCACATTGGCTTTGTAGGCGTGCTCCAGGCTTTCGGCGTCTTTGATCAGAATGCCGTTCTCGGCCCCTTTTCCTACACCTACCATGATCGCCGTCGGGGTAGCCAGGCCCAGCGCACAGGGACAGGCGATCACCAAGACCGAGATCATGGACACCAGCGCCTGCGACAGGTAAGCCTCTCCGCCCAGCACCAGCCAGGCCACAAACGTAAGCACCGCAATGACCAGTACCACCGGTACGAAGATACCGGCAATCTTATCCACCAGCTTCTGGACAGGGGCTTTGCTGCCCTGCGCTTCCTGTACCATTTTGATGATGTGCGCCAGCATGGTCTCGCCGCCGGTCTTACGGGCGATGAGCTGCAGGCTGCCTTTCTGGTTGATGGTGCCGGCAAACAGGGTATCCCCCGGCTGCTTCTGCACGGGCAGCGGCTCTCCGCTCAGCATGCTCTCATCCACATACGAGGTACCGGCCACCACTTCCCCGTCCACCGGGACACGGTCTCCGGGCAGCATCAGCACGCGGTCTCCTACCTGCACTTCTTCTATCCTGATCTCGGCTTCGCCACCTTCGCGCAGCACCCGCACGGTCTTGGGCTGCAGGCCCATCAGCTTTTTGATGGCGGCAGAACTCCGGTTCTTGGCTCCCTCTTCCAGGTATTTGCCCAGTAGGATAAAGGCAATGATGACAGCCACCGCCTCATAATATACATGGGGCATCATGCCCCGGCTCAGGAAAAAGGCAGGATAAACGGTATTGAAAACACTGAAAGCAAAGGCTATACCTGTACTCAGCGCCACCAGGGTGTCCATGTTGGCCCGCATGTACTTGGCTTGTCCCCAGGCATTGACAAAGAAATGCCGCCCGGCCCACAGCAGCACCGGCGTTGTCAGGGCTAGCATCGCCCAGTTGCCCCAGCTGAAGGCATCGTGAAAGAACATTCCCAGCACAAAGACCGGGAAAGCCAGCACCGCCGCCACGATCGTCTTGGTTTTGAGTGCAACAAGCGACGCCGCCTGCCGTTCCTCCAGTTCTTCTGTGGTATGCTCGTCTATCAGCAAGTCAAATCCGATCTCGTGGAGCGTGTCCCGCAGCTGCGCAGGATTTACCTGCTCGGGCTGAAAGGCAACCTGCACCGTTTTGCCAGCGAAGTTCACGCTTGCCTCCTGCACGCCCTCCACCGTCCGCAGCATGCTCTCGATGCTGGAGGCACAGGAGGCACAGGTCATCCCCTCCACCGGGAATGTTGTTTTTTTATAGGTATCTTTTAATATAGTTTCCATCGTATGCATCTTTAAGGATGGGTTCAATCCCAACATTACAAAGGTACAACCTACCCCGCCCGACGGCGTTACAGAATCCGGGCAAAGGTTTATAGATTTTTGATCTGTTTTCCTCCCTAAGAAATACCTGAGCAGCTGCGGAACGTACCTATTTCAGGTGTATACCTATATAGTTGTTTTCTTAGCTTATTTGGGGAACTAAACACCTTGTAAATTTTGCTATACCTGTTCATGGAAGTAGAAGTGCGTCACGGCCCTGTCTTACCTGACAGAATTTAAAAAAATTCAGCCGGCCTTTCGGCTATTCTATTTTTAGCAACAGGCATTGGTCCAAATGTTGAACACAAACAAATTCGCACTTTCCCGACACAGCTCCCGGACAATAAAATACGTATTGCTGGCTTTTTCCGGCCTGTTGGTGACCTTGGTCTGTGTTATCTCCTTTACTTTGTTTCAGGCGCGCCAGGTGCAGCTGGACCAGGACCAGTACGTGTCCGATGCCCTCTTCGAACTGGAGTATATCGATGCCCTGCATGACAACGAGAGCACCATCCACAAAGCCATCCTGCTGCATCTGACAGCTGCCAGTACCGCTGAAAAGGCAGAGTATGAACACGAGATCCGCGCTACCCAGGCTGTCAGCAAAAAGAACCTGCAGGAGCTCAAGCAATTGCTCAGCAACAGCGCACACAGGGCCATACTGTCCCGCTTCGAAGCAGAACGTGCGGTCCACGACACCCTGATCAGCCACCTGATTGACCTGAGCCGGGATGGGAATATCCGGGATGCACTGAAGTTCAACAGCAAAGTGATCACGCCGGAATACCAGCAACACCAGAGCCAGCTCAACCTGCTGAGTACTGGCATTCGCAGGGCTGCCCGACAGAGCGGGGAAGAGGCCATGGCTTCCGTGGCCTCTTTTGTGGATAGCCACAAGCTCCTGCTGGCGCTTACCTTTATCGTGGCCCTCATCACGCTGCTGCTTCTCCGCCATATCATTTACCGCCTCCGGCAGGATAACCTGTTTCTGAACACCGAAATAAAGGAGCGACAACAGCTTCAGAAAGCCTTGTTTGAGAGCCAGACGCAGTATAAAAAGCTGTTTGACCACAACCCCCTGCCCTCTTGGGTGATGGATCAGCATACGCTCCGGTTTCTGGAAGTAAATGCTGCCGCCACCAAAGAGTACGGCTACAGCAAACAGGAATTCCTGAGTCTTTCCTTACAGGATCTGTGGCCGGAAGAGGAGGTCGTGCGGCTGAATCAGCAGCTGCTCACGCTGGACATGCACAGCTCGCATTTCTTTAAAGGGCGCCACAAACGAAAAGACGGAAGTATATTTGATGTAGAGGTAAATTCAGACGCGCTTCCAGTAGTCGGCGGCAGCCACCACCGCCTGGTGGTCGCGGTGAATGTGCACGAGCGGCAGCTGGCCCTCGAGAAGCTCCAGCGAAGCGAAACACAGCTGCTCGAAATCAGTTCCAGCATTCCGGGGGCTGTTTTCCAGTTGCACATGACCAATGCTACGGACTATACCTTTACCTTCATCAGTGAAGGCATCCGGGAGCTTTTCCATATTGCGCCGGACGAGGTCTATGCTGCTGCTGCTTCGCTTTACAGGCATATCCACCGGCAGGATGCGGTGCAGGTACAGCAGGCGATCTTTGCCTCTTACCGGAGTCTTTCGCCCCTGGTGGCGGTGTTCCGGATCAATCTGCCACAGACCAGTAAATGGAAGTGGGTGCAGGCGCACGGGCTGCCCACGCTGAAGGGAAACGGCCATGTTACCTGGAACGGGACCATGATCGACATCACCGACCAACGGGACGCGCAGGAACAACTCATCAAAAGCGAAGCCAATCTGAGGGCTCTTCTTGACAGCTCGCCCCAGGCCACCTACCTGCTCGACAAATCCTTGAAGATCATGATGTACAATGCAGTGGCGAAACGGGACGTACGAAATCTGCTTCTCAAGGACATCCGCATCGGGCAGGGCATCCTGGAGTTTGTGGACGAAGCGGTGACAGGCGACCTGGTCACGCAGCATGCAAAGGCCATGCAGGGCGAAACGATTCTCTACGAAGTCGGAAACGGGGATTTCTGGCATGAGATCGCGCTCCGGCCCGTGTTGGGCCCGGGTGACAAGGTACTGGCCGTATCGCTGAGTATACACAACATATCGGAACGGAAACTTGCCCTGGAAACGATCAAACGCAACGAAGAGCAGCTGGCCCGCGCCCAGCACCTGGCCCAGCTGGGCAACTGGGAGCTGGATCTGACCCAGGGAACGCTTAGCTGGTCGGACAGCGTGTATGAAATTTATGGCGTGAGCCGGTCTGATTTCCGGCCTACACCCCACAATGCCTTGCAGTTTATACCGGAAGCGGAGCGCGAGCTGCTGATACGTGCCTACGATGAAGCTGCCGAGCACAACCGGATCGCGTCTGTAGAACACAGTATCGTACGGACCAATGGCAGCACCCGCATGGTGCAGGAGATCCTCGAACCTGAGTTTGACGGCAACGGCAGGCTGATCCGGTTGCACGGATCGGTACAGGATATCACTGAGCGCAAGCATACCGAGCAGGAAGTACTCCGAGCCAAAAATCTGCTGCAGTCCACCCTGGAAAATATTCCCGAGATCATCTTCTCGGTAGACGCGGCCCTACGGCTTATCTATGTCAGTCCGCAATGCAGGGAACTGACAGGGTATACGGAAGAAGAATTTTTGACAGAACCGGACAAGTGGCTCAAAACGGTTATAGAGCAGGACAGGGAGGTTTTCACCGGACAAATCATACCTCGTGTAATGGCCGGAGAGCGGCAGCATTACGAGCTCCGGATCATGACCAAAGATCAGCAGCAAAAATGGCTCATGGTGCGCATGTCCCCGAAGCGCAACGCGCAGGGAGAGGTATACCGGTTTGATGGCTCCGCCTCCGACATGACCCAGTACAAAGAAGCGGAAACCAGGCGCGCTGACCTGACCGACCAGCTGCTCAAGCAGAACCAGAACCTGCAGCAGTTCGCCTATATCGTGTCGCACAACCTGCGCGCGCCGATCGCCAACATACTGGGGCTCACTACTATCTACAACAAGCACAAGCCCGAATCGCCCATGAACCCGCGCATCATTGACAACCTTTTCAAGTCGGCCAGGCTGCTCGATACCACAATCCGGGATCTGAATGACATCCTGACCTTGAGAAGTGAGCTGGACAAGGTAAGAGAAGAAGTCGCTTTCGATGCTGTTTTAAAAGATATTCTGGGCAGCCTTTCGGGAGAGCTGGCAGGTATAGTAGCTGATATTCAGTACGATTTCAAAGAAGCACCACGTGTGGTTGCTGTGCGCAGCTATATCCACAGCATCATGCACAATCTGATTTCGAATGCCATCAAATATAAATCGCCTGACAGAAAGTTGAAATTAGAACTTAAAACTTACACTATTCCTAATTATATTTGTCTGAGCGTGTCCGATAACGGTCTGGGAATTGATCTTAGCAAAGAAAAAGAAAAGATCTTCGGGCTGTACAAGCGCTTCCATTCCCATACAGAGGGAAGAGGGCTGGGCCTGCATCTGGTCAAAACGCAGGCAGAGCTGCTCGGCGGAAAGGTAGAAGTAGACAGCCAGGTAAACCAGGGCACTACTTTTAATATATACTTTAGATACAACGTGTAGTGATGAATATTTTAAAAAGAGTTATTCTGATTGATGACGATGAGGTAAATAACTTTGTATGTGAAAGTATCATCCGAAATGAGAATTTCGCAGAGGAGGTTATTAGTTTTCAGGCAGCTGAAGAAGCACTTGCATTCTTGAAGGCTGCTGTAGATCAACCCGGAGATCAGTTCCCCGATCTCATTTTCCTGGACATCAACATGCCGGGCATGGATGGCTGGAATTTTATAGATGAGTACCGGAAATTACCTGAATCCGCTACCAGGAAATGCAACCTGTTCATGCTTTCATCGGCCGTAGACCGAAAAGACATTCTGTGTGCCAGAAGCCACGAAGAAGTAAAAGAGTTTTTTTCCAAACCCTTGTCTCCCGAAATCCTGAGCTTTATCAAAGAAGAATTTCTGTTAAAAGTTTGATCCCATACATACAATATGCCCCGGTCGTTTTGTAAGCGGCCGGGGCATATTGTATGTATGGCCATCCTCCCGGTACGAAACCTGGCGCCGGCGGCGCTCTAGCTAAACACCCGAACTCAGGTCGCTTCAAGGTATAGCTTGCGGCGGTATACCGGGTATAGGCCTACCGCTTTAGATGATCTGATCCAGGGGCTTGCGGGACTGGACGGCACTTTTCTTATACTCGCTCGGCGACATACCGGTGACCTGCCGGAACTGGCCCGACAGGTGCGCCACACTGCTGTAACCGAGCCGGTAACTGATCTGGCTCAGGCTCAGCTCATTGTAGGCCAGCAGCTCTTTTGCCCGCTCCACCTTCTGCAGCACCACATAGCGTGCAATCGTCACCCCTTCTTCTGCCGGGAAAAGGCTGCTCAGGTAGTGGTAGTCGCGGCCTATGGCTTCGGAGAGGTAGTCCGATATGTTGGTGGTGAGGTTTTCGACTTCCCCGGAACGGATCAGCTCAATGATCGCTATTTTTACCTTCTCCACCAGTTCAGCCTTTTTGTCCTCGAGCAGCTCAAAGCCATTTTGCAAGAGTGCCTCTTTCAGCTGCCTGAGTTGTTGTGCATCCGGCTCGGCAGCCAGCTCGACCTTTCCCAGTTGTACATCCACAGGCGGTAGCTGCAGCTTTTCGAGCTCTTCTGTCACCACTTTCAGGCAGCGGGGACATACCATGTTGCGGATAAGCAATGTATAGTTATCTGACATTTTAGTAGATCGTTAGGTACTCCAGGCAAAACACAGCCATGCTGCTTGGCAATGCGTACGCTTTACATGAAACAAGCCCGTACGCGAAAAAGTTGTCCGGCAGCAGCAGGCGGCGTTGGCTTACAAAGCTAACAAAACAATTCTATACCCTACCTGGATGCCGCCTATACCTATACCTATACCTATACCTATACCTATACCTGCTTTGCAGCTGTGGTTCATCAGACTTGCTACTAGTATTGTTTCATAGCTTCGCCTGGCCGGCGGGGCCTCACTTTTCTCCTTGATGAGAAAAGTAAGCAAAAGAATCAAGACGCTTTTGAACTCGCTGAACGCTCGAACAAAAAATCGTCACTGGTGCACCTGGCTGAAGCTTCTTCTCTGTAGCAGCTGTTGTAAGTTAGTCTTGCTATACCTG
>NZ_JSYF01000598.1:0-413 GCF_054824225.1 Pontibacter sp. HJ8 | reverse complement strand
CGCGTAATCAAGGTGCCCTACATCTCCTTGGTGAACCTCATCGCCGATAAACCTGTGGTGACCGAATTGATACAGGATGATTTTAGTCCTAAAAAGATCGTAGCGGAGCTCAAGAACCTGCTGTTTGACAAGTACTTTATCAAGAAGCAGAAAGAGGGCTATGCGCTGGTGAAGCAGAAGATCGGGGAGCATCGGACTGCCGAGCGCGCCGCGGAGTTGATGGTAGGGTATTTGAAGGAGGTATAGGTATAGGTATAGGTATAGGTATAACCGCATTCGTTTATAAGCAAAAGGTCCTGTCTGTTTAAGGCAGGACCTTTTGCTTATGCCATAACTATACTAAGAGTAGTGTAGCTTTATCAGGCTTCAACCTGACTTTGTTTCATAGCTTCGCCTGGCCGGCGGGGCCTCAC
>NZ_JSYF01000597.1:0-494 GCF_054824225.1 Pontibacter sp. HJ8 | reverse complement strand
CACTTCCAACACCATTAAGATTAAAGTGGGCAGCACGGAAGGTGTTCTGAAAGCAGCCGCTGTGAATACGTGCGGTACAAGCGAACAGGCCAGCCTCACCATCACGCCCACCGTCATTCCGGCTAGACCGGGTGCTATAGCCGGCCCGGCAGTGGTATGTGCCACACTGGTAGGCAATGAATACAGCATCGCTGCCGTACCAGGCGCTACTACTTATACCTGGTCAGTACCTGCCGGATGGGAAATCACCTCAGGCCAGGGCACAACCAGCATCACCGTGTCAGCGGGTACTGCCGGCGGTACCGTAAAAGTGGTAGCAGCCAATGAGTGCGGCACCAGCCCGGAAAGAGCGTACACGACTACAATTAACACCATACCTGCAACTCCAGTGGCTATCACAGGCAGCAGCAGTGTGTGTGCCGGGGTGACAGCAACCTATGCGGTGACAGCGGTGACCGGTGTAGCCTATACCTGGACGGTGCCTGCAACAGGTG
>NZ_JSYF01000596.1:0-748 GCF_054824225.1 Pontibacter sp. HJ8 | reverse complement strand
TGGAGGCGATCATCAGGCTGATCGCTTTGGAAGGCGTATAGGCCAGGTTTACATAGTGCGTCTGGTATTCGGTATTGCCATAGGCAGTTGCCAACGGATCGTAGGCAAACTGGGTCGCCCACTGAAAACCAGCTTCCCGGAAGCTGCGGGCCATGGCCGGGTATAGGATGGGTTGCGCAATGTCGCCGGCATCAAACTCATAGACCATCCGGGCTTTACCGGCAAACGCCGGAATAGTATCGAAAGGAATGCTATACCTGTCTACATGCGGCAGGTAATTTCCTTTGAGAGTGCGGTTCGCTACCAGGCCTGTAGGATACCATTGAAAACTCACGCCATCTATATTGGCTTTGGCAACCGCGTCAGCATATCGGGGGGACTCGCTGATGTTGTAGAAAACCGGTTTGGTCCAGCCAGTATTCCGGATCACCTGCACCATGCGGTTGACATACTCCGTAGCCCGCTCCTTTGGGCCTGTATGATGCGGCTCGTTGTTTACTTCGGTCGCAATGACATCCGGGTCGTTCTGGTAGGTGAGTTTGGTGTAGGGGTTCACATGTTTGAAAAACTGCTCCAGGTACCGTTCCTGTGCTTGGAAGGCCGCTTCTTCCGTCACGGCCTGCTGCTTGGTATAGATGCTCGAAAAGCCTCCGGTTTTCATATCCGGTTCCGGATAGCCCGGTCCCCAGAAGGCGATAGGGGTGATCAGGATCTTGATGTTGCGCTGCTTCAGTTTGTACACCAGGTA
>NZ_JSYF01000595.1:0-1857 GCF_054824225.1 Pontibacter sp. HJ8 | reverse complement strand
CACAGTCTATTTTGTATCATCCCGATTCGGTAGCTGTAGCCAACCTAATGCAGCCAGCCACGATAAGCCGGCCCCCTGTAGCTGTCGTTTCCGCAGGAAGGCCAAGACTGTCTCCGCTGGCCAAAGGAGGTGCCGTGCTGATGGCAGGTGCCGGTGTCTGGGCGGCTACATTCAGTTGGGTGGATGAGCCTCTGCAGCATTATGCCCAAAGTAATCGTTCGACGGTTGTGGATAAACTGTCCGATGTAGTCCAGCCGCTCGGGCGTCAGCATTATCTGACCCCGCTCGCCGGCATGATGATTGCAGGCGGGGTGCTATGGAAGGATTCCAGACTCGAAAAGGCCGGCCTTGTATCCCTGGGGAGTATCCTGATCAGTTCTGGGGTTACCAGCACTATGAAGAACCAGTTTCACCGGCACAGACCCAGTACCACCACCGAAAACCACATATTTGATGGATCTATACGCGAGATAGACAACACCTCGCTTCCCTCTTCTCATACCGCAACGGCTTTTGCGGTGGCTACCTCGGTAGCGACAGTATATGGGGATAAGTATAAATATGTGCCACCCCTTGCTTACGGCCTCGCCACGCTGGTGGGCATTTCACGCATCAATGACAATGCGCACTGGGCAACGGATGTGATGGCGGGGGCCGCCATAGGCTTCTTTTCTGCGAAAGGGGCAAACTATCTCTTCGATAGGGCCCATGAGAAACTCCATTTAAGAAGGCAGCGGTTGTTGCTTATGCCTCAGGCAGGTATGGGAGCCCGAGGCATGGGGGCAACACTGGTATTTTAGGGGCCAGTTATACCTGCTGAAAGCATTTGTTGTCAGAAAGCAGGAGTATTTGACCAATGTTTAATCCATTCAAGACAAGATGAAGAGCAAGCGCAAGGTATTGGTAACGGGAAGCGCCGGTTTTATCGGGCATCACCTGGTGTTAGCACTGCAGAAGCTGCACTACGAAGTAGTAGGACTGGATGTGATAAATGCTTATTATGATCCCGAGCTGAAGTATAGCCGCCTTTCTTGCCAGGGTTTTCAGAAGTCTCTTATTCTCTATAATACCTGTACGGACAGCCAGCTTTTTTCGAAACTATCCTTCGTACGCCTTGATCTGACGGACAAAACGGCATTGGAACAGCTTTTCCTGGAAAAGCAATTTGATGTAGTGGTGAATCTGGCTGCACAGGCCGGGGTATTATACAGCCTGGAGAACCCTGGGGCCTACGTAGAGAGCAACCTGGTCGGGTTTGCGAATCTTTTGGAAGCCTGCCGTCAATACCCGGTCCGGCACCTGCTTTTTGCTTCCTCCAGTTCGGTATATGGGCTAAACAAGGAGGTGCCTTTTGCTGTAGGCCAGGCAACAGACCATCCCATTTCCTTTTATGCCGCCACCAAAAAGGCCAACGAAGTCATGGCGCACAGTTATGCGCATCTCTACAAAATACCTACGACCGGTATGCGCTTGTTTACAGTGTATGGCCCCTGGGGACGACCGGATATGGCTTGCTACCATTTTGCCAAATGCATCAGAGAGGGAGTACCCATCAAGCTGTATAACCAGGGCGACATGTGGCGGGACTTTACGTATGTGGAGGATGTGGTAAGCGCGATAGTAAAACTGATCGAAGCCCCTCCAAGAGCTGAAGACCAGGTTTCAGCTGTGCCCTATCGTTTGTTTAACATAGGTAACCAGCAGCCGGTCCAACTATTGGAATTGGTCGCCCTGTTGGAGCGGTACTTGCGGGAGAAAGCCAAACTGGAATTGCTGCCCATGCAACCCGGTGATGTGCCCGTCACTTATGCTCAGGTAGATGACCTGGCGGAAGCAATCCAATACAAACCGCATACC
>NZ_JSYF01000081.1:0-6908 GCF_054824225.1 Pontibacter sp. HJ8 | reverse complement strand
GGCTCTTTTGGAAAGAAATTCGTGGAGATGGTATACGCCCGCTTCCCGGATGTAAAGCGCCTGGTGATCTACTCCCGCGACGAACTCAAGCAGTTTGAGATGTCGCAGGTTTTCCCCCACAGCAAGTACAACTCGATCCGTTACTTCATAGGTGATGTACGCGACGGCGATCGCTTCAAGCGTGCCTGCGAAGGGATTGATATCATCGTGCACGCAGCCGCTATGAAACAGGTGCCCGCTGCCGAGTACAATCCCATGGAGTGTATCAAAACCAACATCCTGGGTGCTGAAAACATCATCAATGCAGCGCTGGACACGGGCGTGAAAGATGTGGTAGCGCTCTCTACGGATAAGGCTGCGGCTCCGATCAACCTGTATGGCGCAACCAAATTGTGCTCCGATAAGCTGTTTGTAGCCGCCAACAACATGCGCGGCAAGCGCGATCTCCGCTTTTCGGTAGTGCGCTACGGCAACGTGATCGGTTCCCGCGGTTCGGTGGTACCTTTCTTCCTGAAGAAACGCGAAGAAGGCGTGCTCCCGATCACGCACCCGGAAATGACACGTTTCAATATATCGCTGGAAGAAGGCGTCGAACTCGTATTCCATGCGCTGGAACATCATTGGGGAGGTGAAATATTTGTACCAAAGATCCCTTCTTATGTGATCACAGACCTGGCAGAAGCCATCGGCCCGAATTGCCAGCAGGAAGTAGTCGGTATACGGCCCGGCGAAAAGCTGCACGAAGAGATGATCACCGAAACCGATTCCCTGAACACGGTAGAACTGGACAAATACTATGTGATCCTGCCTTCAACTCCGGTCTGGAAGGTGGAGGACTTCATTAAGGCACACAATGGTAAAATGGTGGAAATGGGCTTCAAGTACAACTCCGGCACCAACAACGAGTGGCTCAATGTAGAGCAGATCCGCCAGCAGATCCGGGAGCACGTGGACCCTAATTTTACTGCGTAAGACGACACATGTATCAAGACACAAGATTTTAAACTCGTGACTCAGAACTCAGAACTCAAAACTCCTATACCTTACGGCCGGCAGCACATCACCGAGGCAGACATCGCGGCGGTAGTGGAGACGCTGCAATCGGATTTCCTGACGCAGGGGCCGAAGGTGGCCGAGTTTGAGCAGGCTTTTGCCCGTTACGTAGGCGCCCGATACGCCGTAGCCGTCAGCAACGGCACAGCAGCCCTGCACCTGTGTACCATGGTTCTGGGGGTGAACGAGGAATCACGGGTGATCACGACACCTATCACGTTTGTGGCCTCGGCCAACTGCGTGCGCTACTGCGGCGGCACGGTAGAGTTTGCCGACATCGACCCAACCACTGCCTTGATCGACATCAACAATGTACGCCAGATGGTGGAAAGCAAACCCAAAGGATACTATGCCGGCGTTATACCGGTAGACTTTGCCGGTAACCCGGTGAACCTGGAGGAGCTGCGCCAACTGGCCGATGAGCACGGGCTGTGGATCATCGAAGACGCCTGCCACGCCCCGGGCGGCTACTTCTACGACAGCCGGAGAGAAAAGCAGCTATGCGGCAATGGCCGCTACGCGGACCTGGCCATTTTTTCTTTTCACCCGGTCAAGCACATCGCCACGGGCGAGGGCGGCATGGTGACCACTAACGATGAAGAATTCTACAAAAAGCTACTGCTCTACCGCACCCACGGCATCACGCGCGATGCGGAGTTGCTGGAGGAAAACCACGGTGGCTGGTACATGGAAATGCAAGCGCTGGGCTACAACTACCGCATTCCGGACATGCTCTGCGCCCTGGGCCTCTCCCAACTAGAACGGGCTGAGCAAGGACTGGAGCGAAGAAAAGCGATCGCTAAGATATACGACGAAGCATTCTCCGGCATTGCAGGTATAGCAAGGCTGGGCACCAGTTCGGAAGCTCTCAGCCCAACAGGTGACACCGGCCATGCCTATCACCTGTACGTGATCCAGGTAGCCGACCGCAAGGGACTCTATGATTTTCTGCGCCAGCACAACATCTACGCGCAGGTGCACTACATCCCGGCCCATACCATGCCGTATTACCGCAGCCAGGGGCATCAAAAAGGAGACTTCCCGCAAGCCGAGCATTACTACAGCCAGTGCCTGAGCCTGCCCATGTACCCTACCCTGACGGAAGAGGAGCAGGCTTTTGTGATTGAGAAAGTAAAGGAGTTTGTCGCGGATGGCAAATAAAAAAGTCGGGGTTATCTCGCAGGCCCGTATGACCAGCACCCGACTGCCGGGAAAAGTTCTGCTTGAAGCTGGAGGCAAAACCATGCTGCAGCACCACGTGGACCGGCTACAGGAGGCAGGGCTGGAGGTATACCTGGCAACCACTGCCAATGCTTCGGATAATGCGATCGCTGCCTTTGCCAAAACGGCAGGTATACCTTGCTCCAGGGGCGATGAGCAGAATGTGCTGAGCCGCTACTATGCTTGCACAGTTGAACATAAACTGGATGTGATCGTTCGCGTCACCTCCGACTGTCCGCTCATTGATGGCCACCTGATCGCGGATGCCTTGCAGCAGTACCTCCTGCTGAATGATGACTCCGTATACCTGTCCAACGCCTTGGAGCGTACCTTTCCCCGTGGCTTTGACTTTGAGATCTTCTCCTTCAGCCTGCTGGAAGAAGCTTACAAACAGGCTACCCTGCCGGAAGAACTGGAGCACGTCACGCCCTACATCAACCAAAACAAAAGCAACCGTGTAATCCTGCAACACTATACCCGGGAGAAAGACGCCAGCCGGTACCGCATTACGCTGGATACCCAGGAAGATCTGGAGCTTATCACTGTTCTTATAGAAAACTACCAGGCTCAGCATATGAGCGGGAATGAGCTTATTGGCTTGCTGGAAAGCCACCCGGAGCTACAAAAAATCAATGCACACGTAGAGCAGAAAAAGCTGGGAGAATAATTTACCACCCGGCAGGGGTATGCCATGGAACAAAAGCGCCGCATCATCTTCAGGGCAGACGGAAACAGCCGGATCGGGCTGGGGCACGTGACACGTTCGCTTGCGCTGGCAGCTATGCTGCGGGAGGAGTTTGAATGCGTGTTTGCGATCCAGGCACCGGACAAGGCGCTGCAGGAACAGATCCGTAAGGTATGCCAGGGTATTATCGTTTTACCTCCCGCTGCTGCTACAGAAGATCGCTTCAGCCATGAGCTTTCTGCTTATATTTCGGAAGAGGAGATCGTCGTGCTGGATGGGTATAGCTTCGATACCAGCTACCAGGAAAATATAAGAGCCAGAGGTTCTACCCTGGTTTGTATCGATGACATTCACAGCTACCGTTTTGTGGCAGATGCCGTCATCAACCAGGCAGGTGGTATACTACCCAAACTGTATCAGGCGGCTCCTTATACCAAGCTGTTGCTGGGGCCTCGCTATGCCTTGCTTCGGCCTCCCTTTCTGACGGCTTCGCGCAGAACCAGATCCTTGCCGGCCGGCCAACTACGGGTCCTGCTGTGTATGGGCGGAGCCGATCCGGACAATCATACGCTCCAGGCACTGGCTGATCTACAAGCTATAGAAACTGCGATGCAGGTGGAAGTGGTGGTAGGCAGCGCCTATACCCATCTGCCGGAACTGAAACGATGGCTGCAGGACAAAGAGCACATCAGCCTGCACAGCGACCTTTCAGCAGAAGGGATGCGTCGTCTGATGAGTAAATGTCAGGTGGCCGTTACCTCAGCCAGTGGTATCTCCTACGAATATGCTGCCGTTGGTGGCCTGCTCTTTGTCAAACAAACCGCCGATAACCAGGCAGGTATACATCATTTCCTCATCACCAACGGCATCGCCAGTGATTACAGCATGCTGCAACAGCAACTGAACCAGGGTATAGCCGAAGATACCTTCAGATCTCAAGTTGCGGCGCAACGACAGCACTTCGACGGGAAGAGTGATGAGCGGCTCCGGCAGCTTTTCCGCCACCTGAGCCTGGCAGCCAGCCTGACTCTGCGGGAAGCTTCCCCGGATGACCTCCTGTTACTGTTTGAGTGGGCCAATGATCCGGAAGTACGCAGCAGATCTTTTAATCCGGAGCCGATCCCGCTGGAGAACCATACCCGCTGGTTTCAGGCACGGCTTGAAAACCCTGACACAAAGATCTATCTTGCGGAAGCAAACGGCATACCTGCTGCCCAGATACGATTTGATGTGAATGGCGCTACAGCCACGATCAGTTACCTCATCAGCGCAGGCTACCGGGGCAACGGACTCGGTCATACCATTCTCCTAAAAGGGGTTCAGAAACTCCGGAAGCAGCGACCTGACGTGCACCTGGTAGAAGGACTGGTACAACAGGGTCATAGCGCCTCTATCAGGTCCTTCGAGAAAGCCGGTTTTGACTACGCACAGCCTGACGCACAACACCCGCAGGCACACCGCTTTGTGCTGGAGCTGCCTGCTAAATTAAAGTAAATAAGAAGCCAAATGAGCAACGCTATCAGCATAGCCGGCCGCCTGGTTGGCGCCGGCCACAAGCCTTTCATCATCGCCGAAATGTCGGGAAACCACAACCAGTCACTGGAGCGGGCACTCGCCATTGTTGATGCCGCCGCCGACGCCGGTGCCGACGCCATCAAGCTACAAACCTATACTGCCGATACCATGACCTTGCCGGGCGCCTTCACCATCGAAGACGAAGGTTCCCTGTGGAAGGGCCGGGAATTATACGACCTCTACCAGGAAGCCTATACCCCCTGGGAGTGGCACCAGCCTATCTTCGACAGGTCAAAGGAGCGTGGCCTCATTGCCTTCTCCTCCCCTTTTGATGAAACCGCCGTGGAGTTCCTGGAAAGCCTGGATGCTCCGGTGTACAAGATTGCCTCTTTTGAGAATACCGATCACCCGCTGCTGCGCAAAGTGGCTGCTACAGGCAAGCCCGTCATCATGAGTACCGGTGCTGCTACCGTGCAGGAGGTAACCGAGGCCGTGCAGGTACTGCGGGAGGAAGGTTGCCTGGAGCTGATCCTGCTCAAGTGCACCAGCACCTACCCGGCCACCCCCGAAAACACCAACCTGCGCACGATTCCCCACATGCAGGAGCTCTACCAAGTGCAGGTAGGTTTATCGGATCATACCATGGGGGTGGGCGCCTCGGTGGCTGCCGTGGCACTGGGAGCAACCGTGATCGAGAAACACTTTACGCTCAGCCGCGCCGACGGTGGCGTGGATTCGGCCTTCTCGCTAGAACCTGAAGAACTGCGATCGCTTGTGGTGGAGTCTGAGCGTGCCTGGCTGGCACTGGGGCAGGTGCAGTATGGCGTGCAACGGGCCGAAGAGAAAAGCCGCCTGTTCAAGCGCTCTGTGTATGCAGCCAAAGACATCAGCGCCGGAGAACCGCTCACAAAAGAAAATATTCGCGTAATTCGCCCTGGACTGGGGCTGGCGCCGAAGCATTATGAAGATCTGCTGGGAAAGGCTGCTTCCAAAGACATTAAAGCAGGCACCCCGCTTAGCTGGGAGATGGTGTAACCCATGAAAGATTGGTACGCCACTTACCGCGACATCCTATACCTGCATTTTTCAGAGGGCTTTTACCAGCTTCCTGAAAGTGCCAAAAATGCCGCTTCCCCCACAAATCCGCTGAAGCGCCTGCTCCGGATGGCCGGCTATACCTTGCTGCGCCTTTTCGGAAACCTGTTTCAGTCGGTGGAGCAACCCGACAAGCTGCAGGGCAAGGTATGGCTCTATGTGGTCAGCCAGAACAACTACGACAGCCTGCACTTTTTGCAGGAAGGCATACCGGATGCCGTGATGGTAGCCGGCCATAGCAAGAACATCGGCAGCTATGCCAAGGCTGTCAACAGGATCTCCCTCCGCAAAAAGCTGCTCTATTATTATAAATTCCTGCCGCTCTTCCTGGAGTTCTTGTCTCACAAGAAGAACAGCACCCTGCGCTTTGCCGACCTACTGTACGATGCGATCGGCTTTTACGAGGTATACCTGGAGAAGCTCCGGAAATACCAGCCTGCCTGTGTAGTGTTTGCCAACGACCACAATGCCGATGCCCGGGCCATGCTGCTGGCAGCCAAAAAGCTCGGCATCAAAACCGCCTATGTGCAGCATTCGAGTGTGAGCAACCTATTCCCGCCGCTCGTATTCGAGCTGAGCCTGCTGGAGGGCCAAGATTCGCTGGATAAGTATAGGCTATGCGGACCGGTGGAGGGACAGGTGGAGCTGGTAGGGATGCCGAAAGCAGATAAATTCGCTGCTCTGCGAAACCAGCACCACAGCATCCGGACGATCGGCATCGGCTGCAACCTGATGGATCTGACGGAAGAAGTAAAACAGCTGTTGCTCCACATTTCACGGGACTTTCCTTCGATGCGCATCACCCTGCGCCCACACCCGCGCGACAAACGGGATTATAGCTTTATCAGAAAGATCAGCCCTAGTATCAGTTTGTCGGATAGCCGGAAGCAGACTGTTTTTGATTTCCTTAATGGCTTGGACGTGCTCATCAGTGGCAACTCGGGTATTCACCTGGAGGCAGTGCTACTGAATGTATGGTCCATTTACTTCAACTTCAACCCCAGCGAAAAGCTGCACGACTATTACGGTTATGTTGCCCACGGACTGGTGGACGCAGCTTCGTCCTATAGCGAACTCAAACCGCTCCTGCGCCAGGGAATGAGCCGGAAACCGGATGTATACCTGCGGGCAAAATACTACAACGCGACCGTGGGTACGGCCTATGATGGCAGAAGCAGTGAACTAGCCCTGCAGCATCTGAAGGCCTTTGTGAGCGGCACACCCGTCGGGCTGAACAACCGTGTCCCGCTTCAATAGAATAATACTATATTTGCCTCTTCTACCTAACACATCACCCGAATAAATGCCTAATCTCCAGCGCGAGGGAATTTGGAATACT
>NZ_JSYF01000594.1:0-267 GCF_054824225.1 Pontibacter sp. HJ8 | reverse complement strand
TGCCCCTCCTTGTCTAAGGAGGGGAGCCTGTTATTGATAAGGCTCCAGTTCTTGTTTCATAGCAGGTGTACGATCATCCCCCTGCCCCCTTCGAAGGGGGACTTTGCGGCTACTGCTCCTGTACCAGATTTCTCACTGCGTTCGAAATGGCAAGAAAAACATGTATCGCTGACAGGTATAGCCACACAAACTTATAACCTCCGCTACGCAGGTATAGACATTAGCCAAGTGCACCAGCGACGATTTTGTGTTTGAGCGGTCAGCGAG
>NZ_JSYF01000593.1:0-7082 GCF_054824225.1 Pontibacter sp. HJ8 | reverse complement strand
AAATTGACACCATTCACGGTTACATTTCTTTCCAGGGCTGCCAGCTGCACATTTACAGCGATTTGATGCGCGGTGTTACTGTTCTGGATGGTTCTTAACCGCAACAGCACCTGCCTGCCGCTATTCAGGTCAATCAATATAAACCTGTCGGAGACCTGTATACCTGCGATCTGCCGCCAATAGATCATGCGTTCCTGGCTGTAGAGGTTTAGGCGGTAACTGATCCGGGCGGTAGTTATTGAAAAGTACGCGTCTTTTAGTGGAAGCTTGTCAACCCCGATAGCGACCAGCCCGGCCCCGGTTAAACTTACCAGGAAGGCAGCTATTACCCAGTCCCAGCGGGTAGCCTGCACAACCATATCATTGAACAGGGCAGCCAGTCCGCCACTCAGCATAAATAAGCCTAACCAAAGCATTTTTTCTTTGATTTCGTCCAGTTGCTTGGCAGTATACAGGCTGATGTACATGATGCAAGTGATAAGATTGATACACGATACCTGACAAATCAGGCGACTAATTATGGGTATACAGTTGATGGCATGGGCTGCTGCTAGCCAGCCCATTAACACAAGAAAGGACTGTATACCTACACGCTTCCTGCTAACTTAGAATTTAAGCTTAAATTTAAATAAATATATTATTAATGTAACATTACTAAGAATAGTACGCTTGTAAAACCGATGTGTTTTGTATCAGCCCGAATTGATTAAGTACAAGGTGGAGTATTCGGTGAACGTGTACTTTTAGGGCGTGAAGTAAGGTTATCCGAGAGGGAAAATGAACCCATTTATGAGAAGGAGGAAGTATGCTTCAGGCAAAGTGGTTAGCGGCAGGGCGATACCTGCTTCTCAAAAAAGAGGATTGCCCTGCCTGGAATAGTCGGGAAATTCAAAAACCGGAAACTGTCTGACGTAAGGCTATACCACCTTTTGGGCCTGGGCCGGCACGCCGTTCACTTCCACATTCTGCTCAATGGCCGCCAGTTGTACGCTTACACTGACGTGGTTGGCGATCCGGTTGCTTTGAATGTTACCCAGCCGCATCACGACCTGCCCGCCATCTTTCAATTCAAACAACAAGGTATGCTGCGAAGCCTGTATGCTATCGATGCTGTTCCAGTAGATGACCCGCTCCGCCGTGAAGAAGTTCAGCCGGTAACTTATTTTTTCAGGCGTCATGGAGAAGTACACATCTTTCAGGTACAGCTTCCCGGCACCGGCCGCTACCCAGAAACCTCCTGTCAGACTGACCAGGCAGGCGGCCAGCGTCCAGCCCCAGCGTGGCTGCTCCTGCGCGGTAAACTCATTCAGCAAGGCCACCAGGCCTCCGATCAACAGGAAAAGCCCGCTCCAGAGCAGCACCTGCTTCGTCCGCTTCAACTGTTTGTTAGGGTAAAGGTTTACATACATAGCAATGCATTACTGGTGTGGCACGATAACTTCTATTGTTTTGCTGGCAGCGATGCTGGTGATCCTGCTTCTTGCTTCCTGTAGTATCTCCCCGTTGCGGATCGTCTTCAGACTTATGGCATGCTGCCCTCCGTTCTTTAACAGAAATGTCACCAGCACCGGCTCCAGTTGAATGGTATCCACTTCCTCCCAGTCAAACTCGTGCTCCTGCTGCATAAATCCCGAACGGTACCGGACGCCTGCTTCCGTCAGGGTAAGATGCCGCTGGTAATCCGGGTTCCTGTCCAGCCACATGGCCATCAAAAACAGGCAGAAGGGCAGCAGACTGAACAGGTATAAGAACAGAAGCGCAGAGCGGAAATCATTTACGGCGATCAGGTGGTAGAGCAGCCAGCCATGCAAAGCCACTGACACGAAAGCCATCAACAACATGAAGCGCTCCAGGTGGGACCTGAAGTCATACGCACTGGAAAACAAGCGAATACTTATATTTTGCATGGAGCGCAAACATTTAGGATATAAATATAATAATTTAAGCAAATTTTAAAAAGCAGCAGGACGCTAAATGTTAAAAACAGACGGCAGCCATGCCTTTGCTTCCAAAGGCTTTCAGAGCCTGTTTAAACTTCATTCTTAGCGCAGCAGCCCCTAAAGGAACTTGCCTTGCCCTTTCTTGAGCCCCGTAGCGCTGCCAGGTCACTCTATAAGCATTCAGCAGAACCCTTTCTGATCAATTTTCGCCTGCAAAAACGAATTTTAAACGGGCTCTTAGTATATTCAGGCTTCTATATACCGCACATGAAAAAAAGCTATACCTTCCTGTTTGCCATTGCAGCCTTCGTTTCCTGCCGCCAACAGCCACAGCAGAGCGAAGTGCCGGTGGCGCAGGGGCTCAACAAGTTTACAGATACCACGCTGCAGCAACTCTATACCTTGCAGGACGAACGAAAGACAGCAGAACTGCTTCCTTTCCTGAATCATCCCAAAGCGCAGTACCGGCAGGAGGCCGCCCTCGCTTTTGCTTCCGTGCAGGATACGCTGGCCATTCCTCAGTTGCTCACCGCCCTCTCCGACACTACCACCACGGTCAGACTGGCAGCAGCCTATGCCTTGGGGCAGATCGGGCACAAGAAAGCGCAGCATGCCCTCATTCAGCACCTCAACCAGGAGAAGCGCCCGGCAGTACAGGCAGAACTCCTCGAAGCACTGGGCAAGCTGGCAGATGCAGCCGGCGTGGCCTACCTGGCCGGCTATCAGGCACCCAATGCCACAGCACTGGCAGGCCAGGCCTGGGGAATTTACCGGGCAGGACAGCGCCAGCAGCATACGCAACCGGGAATCGCAAAAGCAGTGGAATTGCTCGCGGCAGTCAATCCTTTTGAAGCCCGCCTCGCGGCAGCGCATTTCCTGGCACGTACCCCGAAACTCGACCTCTCGGTTTACAGGCAACCCCTGACCACAGCTGCTACTTCCGATGCCTCGCCTGACGTGCGCATGGCGGTGGCGCAGGCTTTTGCCAAAGTCAAGGCCCGTGACAAGGCCACGGTACTTTCAGGTATAGCCCAGAGCGATCCGGATTACCGGGTACGGCTGAGTGCGATCCGCTCGATGGCCGGCCTTGAATTCGAGGAGATTGAGGAGGCCCTGCTTGCCGGACTCACAGACCAAAACATCAACACCGCTGTCGCCACGGCTGAGTTTCTGCAGGCTAATTTTCAGGGTGTCAGCTCGGTGACTTTGCAGAAAGCTCTGAGCCAGGTAGAAGACGGACGCGTGCGGGCCGGACTGATCTGGGTGCTGCTGCGCAACAGCCCCAACAAGCCCCAACTCAGCAAGCAATACCAGCAGGTATACCGGAGCACCCAGAACCCCTATGACAAAGCGCATCTCCTCAAAGCGCTGTCGGCTGATTTCAACAACGCTGCTTTTATAGCCGAACAGACCTTTGCGGCATCCCAGCCCGTTATTGCTACCTATGGAATGGAAGCACTGGTTGCTATGCGCCAGCAGCCTGATTTTCCAAAAAAGATGGAACCGGACTTTGCCGCCATCTTCCGGCAAGGTATAGGCTCGGGAGATGTGGCCCTGGTAGGGCTGGCGGCTGGCGTAATCCGGGATCCGAAGCTCAACTACCGCGACCTCTACCAGGACCGTACCTTTCTTACGCAGGCACAGCAGCAGCTGGTGCTGCCCCGCGACATGGAAACCAACATCGAGCTCCAGAAGACAATAGACTACCTGAGCGGCAACGCGTCTTCTGCCACGCCCCAGAATCCCTTCACGCACCCCATCGACTGGGCGCTTGTGCAAACGATCGCACCCGACCAGCAGGTACTGATCAAAACGGAAAAAGGGGATATCACCCTGCAGTTGTTTGTGGAGGATGCCCCGGGCTCGGTGGCCAACTTTGTGGAGCTAACGAAACAGCAGTTCTTTGATGGCCTTTACTTCCACCGCGTGGTTCCCAACTTCGTGGCCCAGGGCGGCGATAAGCGCGGCGACGGCTGGGGCAGCTCGGATTACTCCATCCGTTCGGAATTTGCCCCGCTGCACTACCGGGAAGGCTACGTAGGTATGGCATCTGCCGGCAAGGACACGGAAAGCAACCAGTGGTTCATCACCCACTCCCCCGCCCCGCACCTGGATGGCCGCTATACCATTTTTGCCAAAGTTGTGAAAGGTATGGAAGTCGTGCACCAACTGGAGGTAGGCGATAAGATCATGTCGGTCGCCTTGCAATAGGCGCTGCCCCTAGCATACCCCGATGTCGGGTGGCACGAAGGCCAACAGCAGGTATAAAACAGGAGAGGCAGCTGATGTAGCTGCCTCTCCTGTTTTACAAATCTTTAGAAACGTTCCACCGGTTGCTCTTCCGGGCTTTGCAGCTTTGCCCAATCCCGGATCAGAGGCTTGAATTCCTGCAGCAAGGTCTTGCTGCGGTCTTTGCCATACCAGCCATGGAGTTGCTCCACAAATTGCTGATACGGTACGTTCTGCGCTTTCATTTCATCGAAAAGATGCTGGGCAGGCGCAGGCCTCGGGCCCCAGGTCCCCAATTCTTCCAGGGTGTCCGCATCCAGGGCGATGAGTTTAGGTATAGAGCGTCCTCCGTTGGTGAGGTAAGCATCCATCAGATCCAGGTTCTCATCGCGCAGCAGCAGTTGTACTTCGATCAGGGGCGATGCCTCCGCTATTCTGACAAGGGCAGGCACACACTGGGCCGCATCGCCACACCAGGCCTCCGTCAGAATCACCCATATCATTTTATTCTGTACACTCAGCATCAGGTGTACCAGTTCATCATCCAGCACAGTAGTTTTTTCGACGCGGCGCATGCGCTGTGCATTCATGCGAGTGTATTCAATCATGTCCGGGGCGTGGTTGGTTCCCGTGGTCTTGTTGTCAGCCAGAAGAAGATCGATGAGTTCTCTGTATTGCGTATAGGTCATGGCTTTCGCCAGGTGTTCTGCTTTAATCGTTGCTTGTGACATTTGTAGTGGGTGTGTTTTAGGTGTTCTAATATTGTCGTAACTATATATTAACACGAATATATTCTCAATAGTTCCTGTTTCGCTGCCACCTCATCCGCCTCCGCTTTTCTTTTGTACTTTCCTGATTGCCGCAGATCGTTTGCCCTTTCTGTCAGGTCGGTTGCCGCAGTTGGCAGGGAAAGAGAGCTTCAAGCGCCTCCCCTCTTTTCCATCCTTCCTGGCTGGCTATTGCTCCCCATAGGCTTTCTCGCCGGCCGGAACACGAATGGATAGAAAGTTCTGGCGGGGCGGCAGCGGGCAGGTAGCATAGGGGACAAACGCACAGGGCGGGTTGGTCGCTTTGTTGAAATCAAGCACCGTAAGCCCGTCAGCGCCGGGCTTGTCGGCATAGAGGTAGCGGCCGGCACCGTAGGTTTCCAGGCCGTTTGTTTTATCCGCAAATAGAATGAAGAGCTGATCCCCCTCTTCCAGCGCGTCCAGCCGGTGTTGCTTTCCGTCCACGGTGAAGACCAGCGTGCCCGGTGAGTTTTCCTGCGAGGTTTGCCCGGTTACATTCGTGATCGGAATCTGCTTGGGTGTCGGGTGCGACTCGAGCTTGGCCTCCACGCGCCAGGCGATGGATGCCGGGTAGCGCGCTATACCTTTGAAAGCCGTTAAGGCTTCGTTCTGAAGGTCGCGGAGGCGCACGCCATACCTGTCGCCCCGCTTTATTACAAACCAGGTCAGGGAGCCGTGGGTGAGCTGCGGTACCGTGTCCAGGGCCGGCGCAAACAGAAGTGCCTCCTGCACAGGCCGGCCATTCAGCTGCACCTCTACCCCTTTGGCTATGGTGGTGGTGACGCTATCGCCGGAAAGGGTGATGACGCCTGCCTTCGCCGGGATCTTTCCGGCCGGAAATACCAGGTCGTTGCTTTCGGCGCTGCCAAACGTATTATCCCCTTCCTGCAGCCAGAACAGCCCTGCCAGCGTCAGCCAGCCGTCTGCCGCCTTCAGCTTTGCTTCCCGCTCCTGATGCCATTGTGCTATACCTGCTGCGTAGGCCTCGCCCTCCCGGGCGGCTTCTTCGGGCTGCCTGCTTTGCTCGGTGCAACCGGCTAGCAGCAGCATGACGAATGCAAGTATACTTACGTTGAGTTTTTGACTGAATCGGAACATGTGCCTTTTGAAAAAATGCTTTTGGTACTAATGTAACGCATTTACAGAAATTTTCTTTGCATGCACCAGACTCAGATCAGGCATCCCGAATGTATAGGTATAGCAACCGCTCTGAAACCGGTGTGAAGCAAACAGATGCAAGGTATACGCCGCGGCTATAAATGTCGCTCCATCAGGTATAGCCGTAAGGCTTGTTGAAGCCTTCTCCAGGCTATACCTACACAAACTTCCTCAAACCCTTCCGCTCTTTCCAGGTTTAAAGAGTATGAAAGCCATTATTTTACTCGGAACACTCAAACAGGAAGGCCTGTCCAACACAGAAGTCTTGTCTGAATTTTTAGCAGCTCACTTTCAAAAGCAGCAGGTGGATTGTTCGATCATCAAATTGGTCGATCATAGGATCCTCGCAGGCACCTTCAGCGACATGGGGCAGGGTGATGAGTGGCCGGAAATTCTGCAGCAACTTCTCTCAGTAGACATCATTGTCTTGGCCACTCCCATCTGGTGGAACAACCAATCCTCTGAAATACAACGCGTCATAGAACGGCTCGACGAGCTGCACGATGAAGTGCTGGCAGACAAAAAGTCCAGGCTGGAAGGAAAAGTAGCGGGCATTGTGATCACCGGCGACTCGGATGGAGCCCAACACGTGATCGCCAACCTAAGCAACTTCTTTAATGCAATCGGGCTTGCACTGCCACCTTACGCCACGCTCTCGGTGCTATGGGAAGGACAGAAAAAAGGGGCGAAGACAAGCCGGGCCGAACTGATGAAAAAATACGAGGAAGACTATGCTGAAACGGCGGAGAAAATGGTGCGGCAAATGCTCCGGTTCGTTCCGGATAAATAACGAATGGCGACTACCTGGGATGTCTCTGAAAGTACAGAAAGTAAGTGGGACTAAAGCGCTGCCTGGGAGGCGTGATCATCAGCAGGCGCTGCGGAGGGCATTAATTCTAACACAACATCCTGGGCAGCACGACTCTCTTTTTGTGCGCTGCGTAGCAAGGTAGAAAGCTTTTTCTCT
>NZ_JSYF01000592.1:0-1555 GCF_054824225.1 Pontibacter sp. HJ8 | reverse complement strand
CACCAGGGGAATGCTATATTAAGAGGAGGAGTCATCAACTGCCTCTGGTCAAAGGTTTTCGGCCTGCTCTGCCAACAAGCACCCGGTTATGCTACCAATACTAAGTGTTTGTACGCTAAATGCTTGAAAATGAAAAGGTTTTCAAAACAAAAGGCCAGGAAGTTAAGTTCAATAGGAGGGATGCGGTAAATGGACTGCTGAAAAGATATTTTAGTAACTATCCGTGTTTACATCCCAACGAAAACCGTCCAGTTATTTAGAATGAATTTAAATAAAAAGTGCCTCCATTTTAATATAACAAAGGAAATCTTGTCCTGACCCTGGGTCTTTCAGTGATATTGTGTATAGGACCAAAAATAAACATATAATGTTTGATTAATGGGTTTCAGGTAGTAGATTTGTGCCCGTAAAGTAATTTCACCATCATACTAAACACAAGCGATCTTGGCTATGATTAGCTGTATACAAAGAGCAAAAACCAAATTCTTGATTGCCTTTCTGTTTGCCCTGGCGACAACCTTCGGGATGTCAACACCAGGTGCTGCACAAGGCGCTGCAGGCCTCCCGGTAGACGATGCCGGAGTTGTAAGTGCCGGCGAGTCCCTTTATAAGAACAACTGTGTTGTTTGCCACTCTGTTGGAAGTGACGTTGTAGTTGGTCCGGGCCTGAAAGGGGTGAATGAGCGCAGAGCGCAGCCCTGGTTGATCAGCTGGATCAAAAACTCTCAGGCGCTGATCCAGTCCGGAGACAAAGATGCGGTTGCTGTTTATAACCAGTTCAACAAGCAGGCGATGCCTTCTTTCGCTTTCTCAGATGAAGAGGTTAAATCCATTCTGACGTATATTAAGGCTTCTGAGGCAACTGCTGTAGCCGAAACAACCGGTCCTGCAGCTGGCACTGAAGCCGCTCCGGGTGAAAACGTTGGAACAGACGCAGTTGGAGCTGTAGGTGGTTACCTGGATATCGTGCTGGTGGTGTTGATTGTAGTGTTGATCGTGCTGGTGGTAACGCTGTTGCTGATCACCTCGCTTCTGAAGAACTACCTCAACAAAAACAAGCAGCTGGATGAATATGACGCAGAGGTTGTAAACCAGCGTTTCGATTTCTCTAAGGTATACAAGTCTAAGGCTGTACGCTCCCTGGTAGTGCTGATCTTTGTGGTTGTACTGCTGGATCTGGGCCTGAACCAGGTAATGGGTATCGGCATTCAGGAAGGCTATGCACCGAAGCAGCCGATCGCTTTCTCGCACAAACTGCACGCTGGCCAGCACCAGATCGACTGTAACTACTGCCACACTACTGTATATAAAGGCAAGAGCGCCAGTATTCCTTCTGCCAACATCTGTATGAACTGCCATAGCCAGATCAAAACAGAATCTCCTGAAATCCAGAAGATATACAAGGCCATAGAGCGCAATAAGCCAATCGAGTGGGTACGTGTCCACAACCTGCCGGACCTGGCATACTTCAACCACTCGCAGCACACGCAGGTGGGTGGTGTGGATTGCCAGACTTGCCACGGCCCTATTGAGGAGATGGATGTAGTTTCCCAGT
>NZ_JSYF01000591.1:0-1112 GCF_054824225.1 Pontibacter sp. HJ8 | reverse complement strand
CGTTAACCGCTCTGGCTGCGGAACTCACCTATACCTTGTCGATGCCGGCGCCTCATACCCATTATTTTGAGGTGGAAGTAGCGTTGAAAGGAGCTAAAAAGAACTACATCGATTATAAAATGCCGGTTTGGGCACCCGGATCTTACCTCGTGCGGGAGTTTGCCAAAAACGTAGACAGCTTTACGGCTACCGACAAAGCCGGCAAAGCCCTTCGCTACGAAAAGATAAACAAAAACACCTGGCGCGTTTATAGCAATAAAGCCGACGCGGTGCAGGTAAAGTATAAGGTATATGCTTTTGAAATGAGCGTGCGGACGAGTTTTCTGGATGCGGCCCATGGCTATGTCAACGGCACGAGCATGTTCATGTATCCCGACGGTTACCAGGATCAGAAAGGCACACTGGTCGTGCAGCCGTTCAAAGACTGGAAAAAAGTATCAACCGGGCTGAAAAGTACCGGTACCTATACCTATACCTTCCCGAATTACGATGTGCTGGCTGACTCTCCGCTGGAGATCGGCAACCACGAAGTGCTCAACTTTGAGGTCGGCGGAGTTCCCCATGAAATAGCCATGTACGGCGAAGCCAATTATGAGCCGAAGCAGTTGCTGGCTGATATGAAAAAGGTGGTGGAAGAATGCATCAGCCTGATGGGCGAACTGCCTGTTGACCGCTATGTATTCATTGTGCACAACCTACACAAAGGCGGTGGCGGACTCGAGCACCTTAACTCTACCACTTTGCAGACAAGCCGCTGGAGCTATGGCACCGAAAAAGGGTATACAGGCTTTATGAGTCTGGTGGCGCACGAATACTTCCACCTCTGGAACGTGAAGCGCCTGCGACCGGCACCACTCGGTCCGTTTGACTACGACAAGGAAAACTATACCCGGCTGTTGTGGGTATCGGAAGGGATCACCAGCTATTACGATGACCTGATCACGCAACGGGCAGGGCTGATGGAACCGCAGAATTACCTCAATGTAGTGGCGGGCAGCATCAACTCAGTAGAAAATATGCCCGGCAACAAGATCCAGACTTTGAGTGAGTCGAGTTTAGATGCCTGGATCAAGTACTACCGCCGCAATGAGAACTCAAACAATGCCGAGACT
>NZ_JSYF01000590.1:0-1578 GCF_054824225.1 Pontibacter sp. HJ8 | reverse complement strand
ACCAGGATCATCTGTTCGGTATTCTCGAGCAAATTATCCAGCACCGTTCCGAATATCCGGTCCTTTGTGGTGATCTTGGCATTCCAACCCAGGATCACTTCGGTTATCATCAGTTCTTTTATCGCGCGCAGTATACCGCTTGCTACGTTGATATCTATTTTGGAAACCAATTGCACATCATTGTCTGTGGCGGAGGCATGGGTGATGGCTTCCTGCAGCATTTTGTTCTTCTTGTATATTTCTTCATCTGCGTTATCATTATCTATGACGACGGCCAGCGGATAAATAGGCTCATGATAATCCGGGTTCTTAAGCATAATAGACAAGTCTATCAATTTCTCGATGTTACCGGGGTTGGCAATCGGCACCAGGATGCGATCCGGTTTTTCACTCAGGTTGGGTTTTCGCCTGCTTTCAATAATGGCGAGCTTCTTGCCGGTCTTTTCTGTTACAAACGAACTCACCAGGCAGGATACCAAGATCAGGACAATGGTGCCATTCAGCGCGTCTTCATTGACGATCCCCAGGTTGAATCCAACCAGCACCACGGCCAGGGTGGCGGCAGCATGTGCGCTGCTCAATCCGAAAATAAGATCGCGCTGGATTGCCGAATAATTAAATACCTTCTGGGTAGCCCATGCTGCAAAAAATTTTGTCAATAAGGCCACAGCTACTATGGTGCCTGCTATAATCAATGCCTCAGGCCCTCTGAACAGTACCCGAAGATCGACAATCATACCTACATTGATCAGGAAGAAGGGAATGAATATGTTATTACCGACAAACTCTATCCGGTTCATCAGCGCGGAGGTATGGGGTATGAGTGTGTTCAACGCCAGTCCGGCAAGGAAGGCTCCGATGATGGCTTCTACGCCTGCCACCTCAGCCAGAAAAGCTGCAGCAAATACCATTGTCAGCACAAAGATGTACTGGGCTCCTTTTTCTCCCTCGATGTGCTTAAAAAACCATTTGGCGATGTAGGGGAAAACGAACATGACTATACCTGCAAAAACGGACAGCGATACGGCTAGCTTAAACCAATACAGGAAGTCCAGGTTCCCTTCCGAAGATCCAGCCACTACGGCTAGTACCAACAGGACGGCTGTGTCCGTAATGATCGTTCCACCAATCGTAATCGTTACAGCTTCATTTTTACCTATACCCAACCTGCTTGCAATCGGATAGGCAATGAGTGTATGCGAGGAAAACATACTCGATAGCAGAATGGCGGAAAGTAATTCATAGTCCATCAGGTAATAGAAAATGAGTGTTCCTACCGTGATGGGTATAAAAAAGGTGAATGCTCCGAATATCAGACTTTTGTTCTTGTTCTTCTTGAAGTCTATCATATCGATTTCCAGACCCGCCAGAAACATAATATACAACAGACCGACTGTTCCGAATAAGATGATACTTGAATCCCTTAACAATAAGTTTAATCCATTGGGGCCTACGATCACCCCTGCCAGTATAAGGCCTACTATACCTGGTATTCTTAACTTATTTAGGATGATGGGCGCAATGAGTATAATGAGAAGCACCAGCGTAAATATCAGTACCGGGTCTTCGAATGGGGGG
>NZ_JSYF01000080.1:0-21230 GCF_054824225.1 Pontibacter sp. HJ8 | reverse complement strand
TTTTTGCCTATACCTTGCCTGCAGTAGCGCAGGAACATACAACCAAGTCGCATCAGACAACAGCTGACCATGTCATGAAGAACCAGGATAAGCTGCAATGGCAGGATGGTCCTCCGGGATTGCCGAAAGGCGCCAGAATAGCCGTACTGAAAGGCGACCCTGCAAAAGAAGGCCCCTTTGCGATCCGGGTATCGCTACCTGCCAACTATAAGATCGCCCCACACTGGCACCCCTCTACTGAAAACGTAACCGTGCTGAAAGGGACGCTCTACATGGGAGCAGGAAAGAAGTTGGACCCCACAGCGGCGACCACGCTCAAAGAGGGCGGGTATGCTGTCATGCCGGCCAAGTTTGAGCACTATGCCTTTACAAAAGACTCGGTCGTTTTCCAGTTAGACGCTATGGGCCCGTTCGAGATCACGTATGTAAATCCTTCGGATGATCCGAGAAAGAAATCGCCGATGAATTAAGTCAATTCGAAGTAAAAGTGTAAAGCATTTGCCTGAAACCACCCGGCTTCCAAAGCCGGGTGGTTTTTCGTTAAGGGATACTATGAAATGGAAAAGCTACTGCAGGTCAAAAGCTGACTGTTCCGCTTAGTCTTCTTCTAGGATGCTGGTAGCTTTCAATTTGAGGCCAGCATGGAGAAAATGCGAAAGGCTATACCCCTCCCGGATGAAGACCGTATACCTTGGCTTAGCCAACTGATTACAAACCAACAGGTATGGCAAAAGGAAGGCGCACCTTGCAACGACAGCACAAAGACAGAAAAGACATCAACCAACAACGGATGCCCATGAAAACAAACAGAAGTGAGGACAAGTCAATAGACCTGAGCGCACAACGGCTCTACCATGGCACGAAGGCTGATCTGATGCCGGGAGACCTGATTGAACCCGGCTATACTTCAAACTACGGGAAGCGAAAGAAAGCGTCCTTTGTCTACCTGACCGCCACCCTGGATGCGGCTATCTGGGGAGCTGAACTTGCTTGGGGCGAAGGACCAGGCCGGATTTATATAGTAGAGCCGACAGGCCCGATCGAAGATGATCCTAATCTGACGGACAAGAAGTACCCGGGTAATCCGACAAGGTCATACCGTACGCGGGATCCGCTTCGGGTCTCTGGTGAAGTGACCGATTGGCAGGGCCATTCACCGGAACAGCTCACGGCCATGAAGGAGCACCTGGAGCGACTGAAGGAACTTGGCATTGAAGCAATCGAGGATTGAGTAAAAATTGACAATCGGACTAATGATCAATTATTTATCGCAAATTACTTCCTCCGTATGACGAGACTTTTAGTGGTTACCGTACTCTTCCTGGGTGCCTGTTTAAATGTAGCTGCGCAAAATAACAATTACCGAAAGGAGTTACTCAATCTGGCAGATGTCTCCCGGCTTCCGTTGTACCGCTCCGGCACGATGGAACAGCTCTCAAGCTACGACAGAACCGGGGGCAATGACGATGGGTTTTCGGGGAAGTACTCCGCTGTACGAAAAGATCCTGAAGGGCTGGTGATGGCAGACCTGAAAGGCCCCGGCGTAGTGAACCGCATCTGGACACCTACCCCCGAAGCGGACACAGTTAAATTCTACTTTAACGGCGAAACAAAACCCAGGATCAGCATTCCGTTTATCGACCTGTTTTCAGGAAAACAGTATCCCTTCGTGGCTCCGCTTAGTGGCAGCCAGTTGGGAGGCTATTATTGTTACCTGCCTATACCTTACGAAAGATCGTTGAAGATCATTTATACCGGAAAAAACCTCCGCTTTCACCAGATACAGTACCGCAGCCTGGAAGAAGATGAAAAAATGCCCTCCTTCTCACCCGCCCTGCTGGGCCAGCATCAAGCTGATCTGGATAAAATCGCTGCCGCCTGGGACAAACAAACAGCACCTCTCCTTTTGTACGGCAACAAGGTAAAGGCACAGAAGGTAAACGTGGTACTGCGGAAGGGCGCCGAGGCAATCCTCTTTAAAATGAAGAAAGGAGGACGCATCGTGGGGATAGAACTGGGTGCCGGAAGCGACCTGCTGCAAGCCTACCAAAAAGTATTGCTGACCGCCCGCTGGGACAAGGAGAAAAGGCATGCACTTGAATTGCCACTGCACAATTTTTTCGGCTTTGCGTTCGGCAAACCAGCCATGCAATCCATGCTGCTGGGATCAGATAACAATAAGCTGTATTCCTATTTACCCATGCCCTTCGACCGCTCGGCAGAAGTGAAACTGCATTACGATAAAGGTATGGCTGGTGATCCTGAAGAAATACTGGTCTCAGGCACCATCTACTATACTCCGGACAAACGGGATGCAGCTACCGAAGGGAAGTTGTATGCGCAGTCCAGAAGGGAGTATAACATACCGCAAGCTGTTCCGCATCTGATTGCCAGTGTGAAAGGGCGAGGGCATTATATCGGAACCATCCTGCAGACCCAGGGCCTGGAAGAAGGTAGCACGTATTATTTTGAAGGAGATGACCGCGCCTTTATCGATGGGAAGCTGCAGTTGCATGGCACCGGCTCTGAAGATTATTTCAACGGCGGCTGGTATGCAGTAACCGATAAGTGGGACAAGGGCCTGAGTTTGCCCATACACGGTGCCCTGGCCTACGACCTGATGACTTCACGGACAGGCGGCTACCGCTTCTACCTGGCTGATAAACTGAACTTCTCCGATTCGCTCCGGCTTACGATCGAGCATCAGCCGGAAGACAAAATAAATGTGAAAACCGATTATACCTCCGTTGGTTTGTTTTATGCCGATCAGCCGCAATTCGAAAACACGGAAATCAGGATAGACGATACCATCACGAAGCTACCGCAAAAGCATAAACTAACTCCCCAGGGAATGGTGTACTCCCTGTACTGGCTGGCTACCGCCGATTACCAGGAGCCTTCCATCGTATTCGGCTTAAATCCTTCTGATTCGTGGACGGCAAAAGTTGATATAGATGCTGTTCCTGTGGTACAGGTATCGTTGCAGGGCTTAGACAATGGCCGCTACAAGGTATACATCGAACACGGCAAAACAGACAAGGGAAGTCCTTTCAGCGTATGGCAGCGATCTTCCCAGATATCGGGCTGGATACCCACAGACATCGAAGCACCTGAACAAGGCGGGAAAACAGTATATGCCGGTGAAATTGAAATAACGGACGACATGAAAACGATCACTTTGCGCAAAAGACCTTCCGACACGGCGTCCGTGCGTGTGTTTAGTTTTCTTTTCGAGAAAATTGAAGGAACGAAATAATCGCGTAGGATCTGATCAAAGCAGCACTTTATCAAATTTCATAGAAACATCGGTAGGCTTCCTTTCCGCTTAGATTTTTCGCTGCTGTCTTGTTATCTGTCTGAAAATAATTACATTCAAATATGATATTCATTGTAATGGGTGTATCGGGAAGTGGTAAAACCACCGTGGGGCAGAAGCTGGCTGTTCAACTAGGTCTCCCCTTTTATGATGCCGATGATTTTCATCCCTTGAACAGCGTGGAGAAAATGAGGAACGGTATACCGCTCACCGATGAGGACCGTATGCCCTGGCTCAGCCAACTGGCTGCAAATATACAGGTATGGGAGAAGGAAGGCGGCGCTGTGCTGGCTTGTTCTGCCCTCAAAGAGCGCTACCGCCAGATCTTGCAGACCGTGCCGCATATCAACTGGATCTACCTGGATGGTTCCCGGGCTACGATCTTGGAAAGACTGCAGGCCAGGCACGCCCACTACATGCCCCCCATTCTGCTCGACTCCCAGCTGGAAGCTTTGGAAAAACCTGCGTATGGTATACATGTAGATGTTTCCCTGAGTCCTGAGCAGATCGTTCAGGAAATTGTAACAAAACTAAAGCATATGCTCCCTCTTTCTGAATTTGGCCTCATAGGCCTGGGTGTGATGGGCAAAAGCCTTGCGCTAAACCTGGCCGGCCGTGGCGTCCGTGTCGCGGTCTATAACCGCCATGTGCCCGGCAAAGAGGAAGGTATAGCCGCCGCCATCGTTTCTGAAAACCCGGCTCTTGCAAACTTGAAAGGCTATGACAAACTTGAGGAGTTTGTGCAGTCGCTGGACAAGCCCCGAAAGGTGCTGCTCATGATCTATGCAGGCGCCATCGATGCCCAGATAGAAGAACTGCTCCCGCTGCTGGAGCCCGGAGATGTCGTGATCGATGGGGGAAACTCCTATTATAAAGATACTGCCCGGAGAGGAGCTCTGCTCGAAACGAAAGGGATACTCTATGTTGGCACCGGGATTTCAGGCGGCGAAGAAGGTGCCCGGAAAGGCCCGTCGATCATGCCCGGAGGCGCCAGGCAGGGCTACGAACTGGTGGCCTGGTTCCTCGACCTGATAGCAGCAAAAGACAAATCAGGCCAGCCCTGCGCAGCCTATATCGGTCCGGAAGGCGCCGGGCACTTTGTCAAAATGGTGCACAACGGGATCGAGTACGCCGAAATGCAGGTACTGGCAGAAGCTTATTACCTGTTGCGCTACTTTCTCAAGCTGACTCCGGAAGAAATTGTCCACGTGTTTCGTGACTGGCAGGCGGGTGAATTGGCAAGCTACCTGTTAGAGATCACGATCGATATCCTGCAAAAGAAAGAAGATGATGAACTGCTTCTCGACAAAATAGTGGACCAGGCCGAGCAAAAAGGGACGGGTGGCTGGTCGGTTGGGGCGGCACTGGAATATGGCGTCCCCTACAATTCGTTATCGGAAGCTGTGATGGCGCGGGCCCTCTCTGCCATGAAAGCCAGCCGGGTAAAAGCCGCACAGCTTTACCAACAGCAGACCGGCAGCCCCCAGGCAGACCGGGAGGAATTTATCCGCAGTTTGAAGAACGCCTACCAGGCTGCCCGCATCGTCAACCATGAGATCGGATTCAACCTGATGCGCCAGGTTTCAGAGAAGCACCAATGGCAACTGAACTTCAGCGAAATAGCCCGCATTTGGACCAACGGCTGCATCATTCGCTCGGTGCTGATGGAGGAACTGGCCGGGCTCTTTAAGACCGAAGCCAGTATCCTGACTGCCCCGCCTGTTGTCTCCCGCATGAAAAGCTGGCAGCCTGACTTTTGCGACGTAGTCGGACAGGGCCTCCAGCACGGGTTTGCTTTGCCAGTACTGGCTGCTGCCCTTAATTATTACCTGGGCTATACAACGGCCGATTCTCCTGCAAACCTGATACAGGCGCAGCGCGACTACTTTGGAGCCCATACCTACCAGCGCAAAGACAAGCCGGCAGGCGAATACTTCCACACGAACTGGAAGCCTTTGTAAGATGGTGGACTATACCCTGTTGCTGGCCGTTCTTGCCGGTATCGCCCTGCTGTTGTTTCTGATTCTGTACGTCAAGATACAGGCTTTCTTATCCCTGCTCCTTTCAAGCATTGCGGTGGGTTTGCTGGCAGGTATGCCGGCCGGGGATATCATCCAGAATATCCAGACAGGTATGGGCAGCACCCTGGGCTACATTGCAGTTGTAGTGGGATTGGGAGCCATGTTCGGAGCCATCCTGGAAAGTTCGGGTGGCGTGCAGGTGCTGGCCGGGTACATTCTTCAGAAAACAGGCGAAAAACGTGCCTCCTGGGCGCTGGCTGCCACCGGCTTTTTGGTGAGTATTCCAGTTTTCTTCGATGTGGCCTTTGTGATACTGGTACCGATCGTCTATGCCCTTCAGATCAAAACAGGCAAATCTTTGCTCTATTACGGTATACCACTTCTGGCAGGTTTGGCCGTCACCCATGCGTTCATACCCCCTACTCCGGGTCCCGTGGCTGTAGCCAGTATACTGGGAGCCGATCTGGGCCTGGTGATCGCAGCAGGACTATTGGCCGGTATACCTGCCACAGTAGTCGGCGGACCGTTGTTTGCCAGCTATATTTCCAAAAGAATTCATGTAGAAACCCCTGCTTCCTTTATAGAGGCGGAGGTCAGTCCTATGCGGCTTCCTTCCCCGGCCATGATCTTCGGGTTGGTCGGGCTCCCGCTCCTGCTCATCCTGATGAACACCTACCTGGCCAGTCCCTGGGGCAAGAGCATACCTTTGTCAGCTGACGCGAAAAGCTGGATCGAAATGCTCGGGCATCCCTTTGTGGCGCTGATACTGGCTAACCTGCTAGCCTGGTACCTGCTGGGGATCAGGCGGGGCTTCAGCAGAAGCGAACTGCTGGGTATCACCTCCGGTTCCTTGAGCACAGCCGGCCTGATCATCCTCATAACCGGTGCGGGCGGTGTTTTCAAGCAAATCCTGACGGAAACCGGGGCCGGCAAAATGCTGGCAGACGTCATGACCAATTACGGCTTATCAGCTTTCTTTTTTGCCTTCCTGACCGCTGCCGCCATCCGTATCCTGCAGGGGTCTGCTACCGTGGCCATGATCACGGCGGCGGGTATGACGGCTGCTTTCCTGGAGGGTGGGGCTTATACCGACATGCAGCGCGCCTTGCTGGTGATCGCCATTGCATCCGGGGCCAGTATCCTGTCGCATGTGAATGACAGCGGCTTCTGGCTGGTGAGCAAGTATTTCGGCCTGACCGAGCGCCAGACCCTCCGCTCCTGGACAATTGTGACCACGCTCATTGCCATTTCCGGATTTCTGACGGTATTGCTGCTAAGCGTGCTGCTATAAGTTTTTCCGGGGTGAATGCTTTAAAGCTTGCTCTCCGGTTGTTCGGTATGAAACAGACGAGCGCCTTACAACCTAAATACAAAATGAATACAAAATGAAAACGATCCGTTGGGGTATAATAGGTTGCGGCAATGTAACCGAAGTGAAAAGCGGACCTGCCTTCTCAAAAGTGCCCAACTCCAGGCTGGTGGCCGTGATGCGACGCGATGCGGCCAAATGTGAAGAGTATGCCCGCCGCCATCACGTTCCAAAATGGTATACCGATGCCGATGCCCTGATCAACGATCCGGAAGTCGATGCCGTGTACATTGCCACTCCGCCCGGTTCACATGCCGAATATACGCTGAAAGTAGCCGCTGCCGGCAAACCCGTGTATGTAGAAAAGCCGATGGCTACCACCTATGCAGAATGCCAGCAAATGATAACCGCCTGTGAGCAGGCGCAGGTGCCTTTGTTTGTAGCCTATTACAGGCGAAGCCAGCCCTTTTATCGGAAGATAAAAGAGCTGATCGATTCCCGTATCCTGGGAGACATTCGTTTCGTGACGATCAGCCTTTACCAGCCGCCGCAAGCAAATTTGCAGAAAGAAAACCTGCCCTGGCGCCTGCAGCCCGGGTTAGCCGGCGGCGGTTTGTTCTTCGACCTGGCTTCGCACCAGCTGGACCTGATGGATTATTTCTTCGGCCCGATCGCCTCGGCTCAGGGTCAGATTGCCAACCAGGCCGGTTTATACGAGGTGGAAGATATTGTAACGGCTAATTTTCGGTTCGACTCCGGGGTACTCGGCAGCGGGGTCTGGTGTTTTACCAGCGCTGAAAATGCCCGCACCGATTGCACCGAGATCGTAGGCAGTGTCGGACGAATCAGGTATGCTACTTTTGGAGACGATACTATTGTATTGGAAACACAGGCCGGTCGCCAGGAATTCAAGATCCCCTACCCCCAACACGTGCAACAACCGTTTATCGAGCAGATGGTAGGCGCCTTGACGAGCCAGGAAAAGATTTCCGGAAATGGCGCCGCAGCCGCGCGTACTGCCAAGGTGATGGATACGATCGTCGGAAGGTCATGCGACAGGTAAACTAATGGGAAAAGGAGGTAAGTTTCAAAGTTGCTGAACCTCTTTCTCTTGCCGCTTATTCTGTGTTATACCATCTATATATAGAATAAGTGATATAAGTCATGTATCCGGGTGACTGCCGTCATAAGAATAAAAAAGTTGCTGCTGTTCTTTTGTAACCATCAAAGACACTCTAACAGCAACGCTTATGAAACGTTCACAATTACTTAAAACGGTACAGCTGGTGGCTCTGGGCATCTATACCTTGGGCATAGTGGCATCCTGTGGCACCAAAACCACCAATGCCGAAATCCTGAATTCTCTCAACGAAACTGCTCCGGCTGAACTGCCAGTTTTGGAAGCACAGCTCACCGATGCCCCTCTGGTTCCGGCTCCGATCACCCGACGCCACGCCGCTAAAGTGGTGGTGCGCCTGGAAGTAACGGAAGTTGTGAAAAAGCTGGCTGATGGCGTAGACTATACCTTCTGGACTTTCGGCGGTTCCGTACCAGGCAAATTCATACGGGTGAGACAGAATGACGAGGTGGAGTTTCACCTCATGAACCACCCCGACAGCAAGAACCCGCACAACATTGACCTGCACGCTGTGACAGGCCCGGGCGGCGGTGCGAGCGCTACCTTTACCGCTCCCGGTCAGGAAACGGTTTTTAATTTCAAAGCGCTCAACCCGGGTTTGTATGTGTACCATTGTGCAACTGCACCGGTAGGTATGCACATTGCCAACGGTATGTATGGCCTGATCATGGTAGAGCCTGAAGAAGGTATGCAGCCGGTTGACAAAGAGTATTATGTCATGCAGGGCGACTTCTATACCAAAGGTGCTTTCGGTGCCCCAGGCCTGCAGCCTTTCGACATGGAAAAAGCGCTGGATGAGAAACCTTCCTATGTAGTATTTAACGGCTCTGTAGGCTCAATGACAGGTGACAATGCCATCACGGCTAAGGTAGGCGATAAAGTGCGTCTGTTCGTGGGCAACGGCGGTCCCAACCTGGTCTCTTCCTTCCACGTGATCGGTGAGATCTTCGACAGAGTACATCCGGAAGGCGGGTCCAACCTCAACACAAACGTGCAGACTACTCTGGTTCCTGCCGGCGGCTCGGCCATCACAGAATTCAAGGTAGACGTACCCGGCAACTATGTGCTCGTGGACCACTCCATCTTCAGAACCTTCAACAAAGGGGCACTGGGTATGCTGAAAGTAGAAGGACCTGATAACCTGGCTATATTCTCCGGTCAGACCACTCAGAAAATATACCTGCCGGAAGGCTCTACTGTACAGGAAATGCCTCAATCTGCTACGCCGAAAGCTGCTTTTGCTTCCAACAAAGACATGCGCCTGGAATTGGGTAAGACACTGTATGCACAAAACTGCCAGGCCTGCCACCAGGCAGAGGGCCAGGGTATAAAAGGAGCCTTCCCTCCGCTTGCCAAGTCTGACTTCCTGAACGGTGACGTGAACCGCTCTATCGGTGTCGTGGCACACGGACTGGAAGGACAGATCAAAGTGAACGGGGAGGTATACAACAGTACCATGCCCAAGCTGAAACTATCTGATGAGGAGATTGCCAACGTGATGACCTTCGTGATGAACAACTGGGGCAACAAAGGCGGCGAAATATCGCTCGATCAGGTGAAAAAAGCCAAAGCTGCTTACAAACATTAATACCTTTCATAACTACTACCATGATCCGAAGACTTCTGATAGCACTGCTGATGTTCGGAGCCTGTAGTATAGCACAAGCACAAAAGGGCACTCCTGCCAACATGGTTCATGTAAAGGGAGGCTCTTTTGTGCCGCTCTACGGCAGCAACAGCCAGGCTGTATCTGTGAACGGTTTCCTGCTGGACAAATACCCGGTAACGAATGCGGAGTACGAAGCATTTGTGGCGGCCTACCCGAAATGGAAGAAGTCGGAAGTAAAAAAGCTTTTTGCAGACGCCGGCTACCTGAAGCACTGGGCTTCGGACCTGGGTGTGGGAGCTGAAGCAGCAAAGGTGAAAGACAGCCCGGTGATCAATATTTCCTGGTTTGCAGCCAAGGCGTATTGCGAATGCCAGGGCAAGCGACTGCCCACCGTGAATGAATGGGAATATGCCGCCCTGGCCAGTGAAACCAAACGGGACGCTTCCAGCGATCCGAGCTTCTACCAGCGCAGCCTGGACTGGTATAGCCAGCCCAACCCCAAATACCTGCCTCCGGTGAAGGAAAGTTTCCGCAACTTCTATGGCATTTACGGCTTGATCGGGCTGGTTTGGGAATGGACCTCCGATTTTAACTCTGCCCTCATCGTGGGCGAGTCCAGGCAAAACTCCAGCCTGGATCGGCAGCTGTTCTGCGGAGCCGGTTCTACCGGTGCCAGTGACGTGAAAAATTATGTGGCTTTTATGCGCTACGCCTTCCGCTCCAGCCTGAAAGCCAACTATACGGTGGCCAACCTAGGTTTCAGATGTGCGCTGGACCAGCCGGTAAAGACCACAGCCAAACTTTAATTTCTATCAAAATGAAACGCTATACAAGCTTCCTGTTTATGTTGCTGATTCTCTCCTTTGCTGCCTGCCAGCAGCAAGAGGCGGGTAGTTGCTGTACAAAGCCAGTGGCAACGGGCAACACGTCCGATACCAAAACAGTTTCGGCACTTCATTCGGTTGGGATTTCGGATATGTCGCTCTATAACCTGGAGTCTGACTGGAAAAATCAGCGGGGGGAAGACCTGAAAATGGAGCAGCTGCAAGGCAAGGTGCAGTTGGTCGCGATGATCTATACCAGTTGCGGCTATGCCTGTCCCCGGATCGTGGCCGATTTGAAACGTATTGAAAGCGGGTTGGAGGCACTCAATCGGGAAGAGGTAGGCATCGTACTGGTCACGATGGACCCGGCACGTGATACGCCGGAGAAGCTGCAGGCTTTTGCTGCCTCCAACAAGCTGGACGCCGACCGCTGGGTGCTGTTAACCAGTGAGCAGGACAACATACGGGAACTAGCCGCGCTCCTCAACATGAAATACAAAACAGAGCTCGATGGCGAGATCTCCCACTCCAATATTATTTCTGTACTCAATCCCCAAGGCGAGATCATTCACCAGCAAGAAGGACTAGGTATAGCACCGGATGAAACAGTCAATGCCATCAAAGTTCTGCTGCAGAAGATCTAAGTTTTAGGTTAGGTATAAAACAAAAGCGGCTGTACCACTCAGGTATAGCCGCTTTTGTTTTATTGTCATTTCGAACAAAGTGAAAGATCAGAGTTATTTCTTGCCCCACGCCATTTGTCATTTCGAGTGCATCGAAAATGATAATTTAAATCCCTCTTCTCTCTCTAACTCCCAAAATCCCCAACTCCAAAACTTATCCTTGTCCTTTCCCGCGCATCTGCTTTTCCATGGCGTCCCACATTTCCTGCGGTATCTGGTCGAAGGAATTGAATTCACCGGCCCCATACAACCATTCGCCGCCATCAATGGTCACCACCTCTCCGTTTACGAAGGAGGCATAATCTGACACCAGGTATGCCGCCAGGTTGGCCAACTCCTGGTGCTCTCCGAAACGTCCGACAGGTATACGCTTCAAAGGGTCCAGCTTGTCAGCCAACTGTTTCGGGAAGAGGCGCGTCCAGGCGCCTTCTGTCGGGAATGGTCCGGGGGCGATGGCGTTGGAGCGTATACCATACTTGGCCCATTCCGATGCCAGCGAACGCGTCAGCGCCAGTACGCCGGCCTTTGCACAGGCAGAGGGCACCACATAGCCGGAGCCTGTCCAGGCATAGGTGGTGACGATGTTGAGTATGGCTCCCTCCTGCTTCTTTTCGATCCAATGCTTGCCCAGCGCCAGGGTGCAGTTGTAGCTGCCCTTTAGCACGATATCCGTAATCACATCAAATGCTTTGTGACTCAGGCGCTCCGTCGGGCTGACAAAATTGCCAGCCGCATTGTTCACCAGAATATCTACGCTGCCAAACTTTTCCAGGGTGGCCTGCAGCATCGCTTCGATCTCGTTATACTTGCGCACATCGCATACCACGGGCAGTACCTGTCCACCGGTCTCCTGCATCAGTTCCTGTGCTGCCTGCTCCAGTACCTCCTGCTTGCGGCTGCAGATAACGGCATTGGCACCTAACTCCAGGAAATACTTGGTCATGGAGCGGCCAAGCCCTGTACCGCCACCGGTTACAATTATCGTTTTGCCCTTCAGAGCACCTTCTTTCAGCATGGGTTCTGCTTTCATAAGCACAGCTACGTTTATAGTTTAAAGAGTAACGTATAATACCATCACCCCGGATAGTTATAAAGATACTAATCGGGGGTATTTTAAATCAGAAAAAGATAGATTCTTTTCAAACAAGACCTACACTATGGAGCTGAAACAAATAGAAAAAGAACTGAAGGATGCGGTAAACGGATTGCTGATGCAGAGCGAAACCGATGAGCCGTTTGAGTTTTATTATGACGAAGAGCATACAGTCAGTGAGCTGAACGAAGACACTGTCCGCAAACTGGCAGGTATGCCGGCTCAGTACAAGATCGAAGTCCAGGAAGTCGATTATTTTTTACGGAATATGACACGGGTAAATTCGGAAAACGGGAACGAAAGCCAACAACAGGGAATACGATTTCAGCAGTTGCAGGACAAGCTGTACGAGTTGCTGCAGGATGTAAAGGCATACCGCGTCGGGGAAAACCGGATATCGGTGCTTATACTGGGTAAAACGCCCGATGGGCAAATTGCCGGCCTTAAAACAGTGGTAGTCGAAACCTGAACTGTTGCTAAGAAAAAGCCCCGGCTTTCATGACCGGGGCTTTACATTCATTAATATACATTTCCTTTACAAAGTTGGGCCATTGTCAATGCGGGCTTCGATCACGTCCTGTATAGAGGCAGGTACATTGGAAAGAATATTATACCCAGTCTTGACTTCGATAGCATCTACTGTCGTGCGATAGGTACCCCAACTGGTACTGATGCTATTTGAATTTGGCGTATCGATGGCGATAATGCGTGTACTGGTCGTTACACGGCTAACATCGCTTGTTCCGACAGGCAATACCACAATCACCTTCCAGATCCGGTTCGGAACCGTCACTTTACCACCAGCCAGTGTTTCAGTATAGCCGTTGTTTCCTGTGCCTCCTTTTCCGTAGCTGCCCATGATCACATACAATTCATAGCCCTGGCTAACCAGTTTGCGGCTATAGTTCTCAAGGTTGGCCCAGGTCTGCTGGTTGTTGGTAGGCGCCTGCGGAATCATGTTGGACATCAGGAAGGTAGCCGAGTTATCAGTAACCGTCAATGTTCGGTCTGCCGAGGGGGTGTTGTGTCCTCTGTCAAAGCCACTGCCGGTATAATCGGAAGGCTGTACTCTGTAAAAAGCGCTTGGCAAAGAATTGTCTGCCCGGAAGTCATCCTGACGTGGCGTGCTGCCTAACCATGCATTGCTCAAGTGCCAGCTAATCCAGTTAGGTGTTCCGCGATAGCTGTTGTAGGACATGGAATACTGCGCCTTGTCGATAAGATAATTTGAGTAACTGGTATTGGCACCACTTGGGTTTCCCATCCCCCTATTGCTGTCTTTTGTAGCCGTAGCATTGGCTATTTGAGTGGTAGAGCCAATATCCTGTTGATTGGCCTGGGGGGTAATATTTTCCTCTGAACAGGAAACCAGCACCCATCCTATCAGGGACAGATACATCGTACGGCGTAAATGTTTAAGCATTGTTTATAGGTTTAAGTTACATAGCAAAGGTGCTATACTTAAATTGCTTAATCATTATCCCAATATTATAATTTTATTTCCAATTTAATTTTTCTTTCTATTGCCCTATAATAACCTTTCATCCTGCTAGAATGAGCCATTATTGATAGCTGTACTGGAGTGCCCTCTTCTTGTCAGTAATAAATAAAGTTATAAAAAAGCCACGTCCAGGTGTTGAGTTTACAGAATCGAGCCATTGTCAACGTGGGCTTCGATCACATCCTGAATTGAGACAGGTATAAAAGATAACAAATTGTAGCCTGTTTTAGCTTCGATGGCATCTACAGTTGTGCGGTAAGTTGACCAGTTAGCCTCCACACTGTTGGAGTTAGGTGTATCTACCGCAATGACGCGGGTGCTGGATGTCACACGGCTCACGTCGTTTGTTCCGGCAGGCAACACCACGATCACTTTCCATATACGGTTCGGAACTGTAACCTTCCCTCCTGCCAGCGTTTCTTTGAATCCGTTGCTTCCGGTCCCGCCCTTTCCGTAGCTGCCCATGATCACATACAACTCATTGCCCTCGCCGACCAGCTGGCGGCAATAATTTTCGAGGTTGGCCCAGGTCTGCTGGTTGTTGGTTGGCGCTTGGGGTATGATGTTGGACATCAGGAAAGTGGCCGAGTTGTCTTCCAACGTCAGGGTCCGGTCGGCAGAAGGTGTATTGTGTCCCCGGTCAAAGCCACTGTTGGTGTAGTCTCCAGGTAGGACCTTGTAGAAAGTGTTCAGAAGCGTATTGTCAGCCCTAAAATCGTCCTGGCGTGGCGCGCTGCCCAGCCAGGCACTGCTCAGGTGCCAGCTTACCCAGTTGGGCGTACCGCGATAACTGTTATAGGACAAGGTATACTGGGGCTTTTCGACCAGGTAATTGTCGAATGCCGTGTAAGCGCCACTGGGATTCCCCATCGCCAGGTTATCTTCCTGCTGGTGAACGGGTTTTACCTCCTCCTCCGAGCAGGCAATCAGCAACAGGCTCAGCGATGCGAGCGAAGCCCATTTTCGTATAGTTTTAAGCATAAAAAGTGGCAGCTAAGCGCTGCCGGGCAGATTCAGGAAATTATAAATTGATTTGCGAGCCATACCCTGGAGGCATTCGAACGGCATATGAATGCCATGGCTATACCTTAAACTTATCTCCCGGCAGGTATAGTATGCCTTATTTCAGTTTTTGAAAAATATTCTCAGAGATGGTCCTGCATTAGTTTCTGGACGGCAATGATGCCACTGAGGCAGGTGCCGACTATACCTTGTCCCGGGTAAACGGTATCGCCGCAAATATACGCACCTTTATGGTCCAGGCGCGCATCTTTCATTTGCCAGGGCTTTACGTGGCAGTACTGCGGATAGCCTCCTACCATCCCGTAGGCCCGCTGTGTCCAGAATATCCAGGCACCGGGCGTGGCCGAATCCCGGTATACGATCTTTTCTTTGCACAGCAGTCCCCGTCGCTCCATCACTTCCAGGATAGCTTCTTCGAGCGGCTGCTTGTCTGCTATGTAGGACTGGACAGGGTCTGGTACATGAGTGCTGATGGCGACCACGGTTTCTCCTTTGGGAGCCCGCAGGTGATCGTCCGGGTGGCTAAAGCTGACAAAGAAGCTCTTGCTTCCGGTAGAGGGCAGTCCCTCCGGCACATGTACCTGGTGGTGCAGCACCTGCGGCGGCGGTAGATCCCGGACAACGAGCCCCATGGTGAAGGCGCCGTTCAATAGTTCGGAGGGAAAGGTATAGCGCTGCAGGCGCGCCCTTACCTGATCGTCCTGAAACATGTTCAGGGTATCGTTGAGCGGTATGCCACTGATAATGAAGCGGCTCTGGTAAGTGCCGCCCGAACTCAGTACCTCATAGCCACCACCCGTAGGTATGACTTCTTTGACCGAGTGCCTGTAGCGTATGGTGGAGCCATGCTCCCGGAGATAGGCTTCTATTGGCCGCACCAGATTGATCAGTCCACCTTCCACGTAGTAGTTGCCATACAAGGTATAGCACAGGGCGGTAGCGCCAAACAGCTCGTTCACTTCCTCCAGGTGATTTTGTGCCGTGATCAGCAGTTGCTCATTGACAAAGTCGACAAAGAGCCTGTTCTCCAATAGGCCATACTTTTTCAGCACATCCCGCATCGTCCGGAACGCGCCCGGTACTAGCTGTAACTGGTGTAGCCGGGCGTGCCTTACCGACTGCAGCAAGTCTTGAAAATTGGAAATGGGAAAACTCCTTTGCTCCAGTGAAGTGCGCCACACCTCCCGGCTGATCTTGTAACAATGTACCCAGAACGGTCGCTGGTTCTCTTTGCCGAATACCCGTTCCGCTTCCTGTATCCAGGCGTCGAGCTGCGTATAGCGGGTCAGCAACTGGCCATCCTGCAGGTGGACCTGCATGGGCGTTTCCAGCTTGCGGAGGGGTAGCTGTATGCCGGTTTCCTCCAACAGGTAGCGCAGGGGCATGTGTTCGTCCAGTCCCACCAGCGTAGTGGCTCCCGTCTCGAACCAGTAGCCTTTGCGTTTAAAAGAAGAGGAACAGCCCCCAGGATATTTGGCCTGCTCCAGCACGCATACCTGCAGCCCCTGCTTCACCAGTAGTGCTGCTGCCGTTAGTGCCCCAAAACCAGATCCGATAAGTATTACATCGTACTTCATTTATGCTTTACTTTGTTCCGGAAACACGAAGTTGAGTTTGCCAGGTATAACAGGAGTATAAACGTAATGTTCGTTTAACAGATAAAAGCAGCTATACCTTCCCTTACAGTTTATGACACATTCGCCCATCGACCAGACCATTCGGTTGTTGCCCGTTCTCAGCTCCTGGCTCATCGCCCGGGTGGTGACAAACGATTTTGTTCTGATGGTACTGATCACTGCCGTTCTGGCAGTCTTGGGATTTGTACTGGGGCATGTACTGATGCTGCGGCTGCAGGGCAAACAGCAACATGTAAAGGTAGCAGCAGCGGTGGCCTTATTTCTTTTGGTGATGATCCTGCCCATCCTGGTCGATATGGCACTGGACAGGTATAGCGCCGGATTCTGATAACCATGGCCGGTTTGAGTAGTTCGGCTTGGTAAAAAATGTAAAGATGAAAGAGAAAGCAGATATTAGCATACTGGGATGTGGCTGGCTTGGCCTTCCCCTGGCAGAGAGTTTCGTACAATCAGGCTACCGGGTAAACGGCTCCACTACCTCCGAGCCCAAACTGGCTTTGCTGCAGGAAAAACAGATAAACCCTTTTCTGCTGAACCTGCTGGACCCGGCTTTGGTTGAGCAGCACCTGCAGGACTTTCTCAATACCAAAGTTCTGGTCTTGAACATACCGCCCAAACTGCGTTCTGATGGCGGGGATAGTTATCTCCGGCAAATGCACCGGCTCTACAATGCCCTGCGCGACTCCCCTGTCAGCCGGGTACTGTTTGTTTCTTCCACTTCCGTATACCCGGATCTGAACCGCATCATCACCGAAGAGGATAGTATGTTTACAGAAGAGCAGGAACCTGAAAACACACTGCTTCTGGCTGAAAAGCTGTTCCAGGATAGCGAGGACTGGATGACTACGATCGTACGCTTCGGAGGCCTCACAGGCGGCAGCCGTCATCCGGGACGTTTTATGGCGGGTAAGCAGAATTTGCTCAACGGCGATGCTCCTGTTAACCTGATCCACCTGGACGATTGCCTGGGTATTTTGCAGCGTATCGTGCAGCAGGAAAAGTGGGGCCAGGTATACCACGCCTGTGCTGACGAGCACCCGCTGCGCCGGGAGTTTTATGCCAAGGCAGCCCTGGATCTGGGGCTCGAGCCGCCCACTTTTCTGGACATGGAAGAAACAAAGTTCAAGCTGATCAACAGCCGGAAACTGAAAGAGGACCTATCCTACGTTTTCCGGCACCCCGACCCGATGGCTTTCTTTTAGTATCTTTGCCTTTTAATGGTTAAATGGCTGCATTGTTAAAGGATTGAAACAGACGCACTGTGCATGAGGCATCAACAATTTAGCCATCAAACAAGTTAGCAATTCATTTTTAATGAAAGTAGTTATTATAGGCGGCGGTGCAGCCGGCTTTTTCGGAGCGATCACGTGTGCGGAGGCCAATCCCGGACATCAGGTGGTGTTGCTGGAGAAGACAACTAAACTCCTTGGGAAAGTCCGCGTTTCCGGGGGCGGACGCTGCAATGTGACCCACAACTGCTTTGTGCCATCTGTTTTCTCGCAGCAGTATCCCCGGGGAGCCAAGCCACTCAAAGAAGCTTTCAAAATTTTTGGCGCTGCCGAGACGATCTCCTGGTTTGAGTCGCGTGGCGTGAAACTGAAATCAGAACCCGACGGACGCATGTTTCCTGTTACCGATAATTCTGAAACGATCATCGACTGCCTGATGCTGGCAGCGCGAAAGGCAGGCGTTCAGATAAAAACAGGTATAGGCGTGGATCGTATCGTGCCGCAACTGAATGGCAACGGTGAACGGAGCTTCCTGCTATACCTGAGTGGCGGCAAAATCATAGAGGCCGACAGGCTGCTTGTCTGTACCGGCGGTAATCCCAAATCACAAAGTTACGACTGGCTGCGGGAACTGGGGCATCCGATCAAGGAGCCGGTGCCTTCGCTTTTTACCTTCAATGTGCCTGCTTCCCCGCTGAAAGAACTGCAAGGTATAGCGGTGGCTGAAGCGCGGGTACGCATTGCCGGGCAAAAGCTGGATTATGAAGGGCCGCTGCTCATCACGCACTGGGGCTACAGCGGTCCGGCCGTGCTCAAGCTTTCGGCCTGGGGAGCACGCCTGTTTCATGAGCAGCAGTATCACTTCACCGCCCTTATCAGCTGGATACCAGGCTATACGGAGGAAAGTCTGCGGGAACACCTCCAGAACTATCGGAAGGCCCATCCAAAAAAAGTGGTCGCGACAAATCCCCTCTTCGGATTACCGCAGCGTCTCTGGAAGGCCCTGACCATGATGGCTGAGGTTCCGGCAGAAACGATCTGGGGCGAGCTGCCCGCTAAAAACACAAACAAACTGGTCGAAGCGCTGCTACGGCTGCCTATCGAGGTAAAAGGAAAAACCACCTTCAAAGAAGAATTTGTCACCTGCGGCGGAATCGACCTGAGCCAGGTGAACATGAAAACGCTGGAGAGCCGTCAGCAGGCAGGGCTTTACTTCGCCGGCGAGGTGCTCGATATCGACGGCATCACCGGAGGATTTAACTTTCAGGCAGCCTGGACTACGGGTTACCTGGCCGGAAAAGCCATTGCTGCTTCCATATCTTAACATAGCCATATATTTATGATTGGTAACCAAAACGACTGTAAATCAGTACATCTGCTTACAAATCAACAAATAACTAAGACTATGGAAAGTAATAAAGAAGTGTTTTCAACCGTACACCATCTCATCGAAAGATGCAAAGATGGGGTAAAAGGCTACAAGACAGCTGCTGAAGATGTAGAAGATCAGGACCTGAAAGAACTCTTCCGAAAATATGCCGTGCAGCGTGACAGTATGATCACCGAGCTGCAGGACCAGCTGCACAGAATGGGGAAAACGGACGATGAGTCCAGCTCTTTGGAAGGTACCGTGCACCGCGCCTGGATCGATATTAAATCGGCTCTTTCCTCGAAAGACAGAAAGCGTATCCTGGAAGAATGCGAGCGCGGCGAAGACTATGCTGTGAAAGCATACGAAGAAGCCGTTAACAAGAACCTGCCCGGCGAGCTGAAACCGATCGTGGAGCAGCAGTACCGTGATGTAAAAAATGCCCACGACCACATCCGCTCCCTGCGCGACAGCGCCCGGGAAAATGCGTAAGGTATAGCTTCATTAAAAGCGAGAATATAAGAAAGGAGCTCCGGCTCCTTTTTTTGTGGGCTGGATTTTGGGAGCTAGCAGTAAACAGGAGAGGTATAAAAATAATAAGCCTGACATCCGTCTGATGTCAGGCTTATCAGTTCTAACTGCATAAGCAGTAAGAATAATCTTCCAACCTTTTTATGATATCCGTTTTTACGGGAACAGGTATAGCCGGGTTGCATGAGTTAAAAATAATTTTAAAACAAAACAGGCTGACGTTTCAAGTCAGCCTGTTTTTACAACCTAGAAAGCTTTTTACACTTTAATTGTTGTATATCTCATTATACGTCCAGCCTGCTTACAGGTTAGACGGAATTAGAATCTTTTTTTGCGGAAACCGCCACGATCCCCTCTGTCTCTGTCGCCACCGCCACTGCTGCGACGATCACTACCACCTCCTCTGGAATCACGGTCGCCTCTGCCACCGAAACGGCTTCCTCCGCCTCCGTAGCCACCGCCACCTTCTCTGCGAGGACCACGATCGCCGCCGCCAAAGCTGCCACGCTCCCGGTCTCCACCGAAACCACCTTCTCTTCTTCCGCCGCGATCGCCTCTGTCTCTGTCACCACCGCCGAAGCCGAAACCGCCTTCTTTGCCGCCAGCGCCTTTCTTCTCAGACTTCTCTACGATCACCATACGGCCTTCCACTTCAATACGGCCTACTTTCTGCAGGATATCGGCTGTGTACTCGGTAGGCACTTCCACGAAGCTGAACTTGTCGTACAGGTCGATGTCGCCTACTTTAGAAGCAGGAATATCCGCGTTCTGGCTTAGCAGGTCAATCAGGTCTTTCGGATGCACCCGGTCTTTCTTGCCGATTGTAATGAACAGGCGGTCGTAACCATCTTTCGTAACACCAAGTCCTTTTTCAGCCTCTTTGCCAGCTTCTTTGGTCTTGGCTTCTTTGATGCTCATTTTAAGAAGAGCAGCTGCAATTTCAAGCGAAGTATAATCTTCGTTTACAAGCGACTCAATTTTAGCAATATGCTTGGTCAGGTTGCCTTTCTCCAGTATTTCACGCACTTTTTCAAGGTATGCGCTCGTACGAAGTTCGTTTACGTCGTCGTAGGTAGGTACCTGCTGCAGCTGGATATTGGCTTTGGTATAGCGCATGATATCCTTCAGCTTGTACATATCCGAACGGCCTGATACAAATGAGAATGCTCTTCCCGACTTGCCGGCACGACCCGTACGACCGATGCGGTGTACGTATGCTTCTTCGTCCTGTGGCAGGTCATAGTTGAATACCGCTTCCACATTTTCCACGTCCAGACCACGGGCGGCCACGTCAGTAGCCACCAGTATCTCGAGTGTTGCGTTACGGAACTTGCCCATCACGTTGGAACGCTGGTTCTGGTTGAGGTCACCATGCAGGGCATCTGCAAAATAACCACGGGACTGCAGGTTGGTTACCAGTTCGTCTACCATACGCTTGGTATTGCAGAAGATGATAACCGACTTCATGTTATACATGTCGAGGATGCGCGAAAGCACTTCCTGCTTCATGCTGTTACGCACTTCGAAGTATACCTGGTCGATATTGGTTACCGTCAGTTCCTTATGAACCACCTTCACAATCACCGGATCAGTCTGGTAACGCTTGGTCAGGTCCATGATCGGCTTGGACATAGTAGCCGAGAAGAAGATCGTCTGGCGTTCTTCCGGCATTTTGCTCAATACGAATTCGATATCGTCCCGGAAACCCATGTCGAGCATTTCATCCGCTTCGTCCAGGATGATTTTTTTGATCTTGTCGAGCTTTAAGGTACCACGCTCAATGTGGTCCATCACGCGGCCCGGCGTACCGATCACGATCTGTACCCCTTGCTTCAAAGCACGCAACTGACGGTCGTAAGCCTGACCGCCGTAGATCGGTACAATGCTGATGTTAGGTTTATACTTGATTAATTTCTGGATCTCTCCAGCTACCTGTATGGCAAGTTC
>NZ_JSYF01000009.1:0-431 GCF_054824225.1 Pontibacter sp. HJ8 | reverse complement strand
CGAAGTCTGGAACGTAATGCCGTCTTTGCTATAGGTATAGCCCGGAGTTCCGCCCGTTACCGTTCCCACCTTGATCGTGCCATTGGCAGCGCCGCAGGTAGAAGCTACGGTTGTGCTGGCAAAGTTAGTCGGCACGTTTTGGTCAACAGTTACCGATGCGGTCACGGTACAGCCGTTCGCATCTTTGGCAGTGACCGTATAGGTTCCGGAAGCAAGGGATGAAAAGGTAGTGCCTGCCTGGAAATCGGAACCGTTGATCGAATAGGTATAAGGAGATACACCGCCTGTTGCCGTTCCCACTGCGATGCTGCCATCGTTGTCCGCACAGGTGGCGGGCTCGGAAGTGGCAGTTACAGCTGTTGGCCCTCCGGTGTTGGTTACCGTAATGGCTTTGGCAAAAGTACAGCCATTGGCGTCTTTCACCGTGATGG
>NZ_JSYF01000589.1:0-4122 GCF_054824225.1 Pontibacter sp. HJ8 | reverse complement strand
AGACCCTGGCACAGGTCAAAGCTTCCAGGCCGCGGGAAGCGCGGAAGTTCCTGCTCTATACCTTCCTGGGCGGATTACTACTGACCACCAACTGGCTTTCATTCATCTACGTCATCAACCACATCAGCATACAGACAGGTTCGTTTTCCTACCTGCTTTGCCCGATCATCACAGCGGTGCTGGGCTTTTTGCTGCTGAAAGAGGAATTGCGGGCCAACCAGTGGCTGGCAATCGGGCTCAGCGCGCTGAGCTGCCTCCTGATCGGGTCCGGCGAACTGACCAGTTTGCTCTTCAGCCTGCTGATTGCCCTGAGCTACGCCTTTTACCTGATCACACAACGTCTGCTGAAGGCATACGACAAGATCGTGCTGCTCACGCTGCAGTTGCTGCTCTCCTTTATCCTGATCGCTCCTTTCTATGAGCAGCTGACAGGGAGCGCTCCTGTAATCCTGGATGGGCATTTCTTTGCGATGATCGCCATCTTGAGCGCCTTGTTCACGGTGCTGCCGCTGTTCCTGAATCTGTTTGCACTTAAGGAGCTCACTTCCGGCAGCCTCGGTATACTCATGTACATTAACCCCATTCTCAACTTCGTGGTGGCGTTCCTGTATTTTAACGAAGAAACCACCCTGGTCAAGGTGCTGGCTTACGTGCTTATCCTGATCTCGGTGATTATCTACAACATCAACCTGAAAGGACGCAAGAGGACCGGTGCAGGCATGGTGATCCCGCCGGTGGGCACGACGGCCGTAGTAAAGTAAGAAACCCCGGAAATAAAAAGGCCATACCTGCCGTGCAGGTATGGCCTTTTTATTTTATGCAGGTTACTGGTTATTGTTCCTGCTTCCGTCTGCGCTTCGGTTCGCCGGGTTTGTGCGCTTAGGCCGTTGGTTTAAGTTTTCCTACTGCTTCTTTTGCTTGTCCAGTTCCACCTGCTGGCGTGCTGTAGTGTCTACGTTGGATGGCAGGTCCCCGAAGTGGTCGGCCTGCTCTCCTGTCTTGGCTGTGTCACCGATCGGAGCAGGGCGTGGCTTGGTCAGGTTCTGTGTGGACTCGCTCTCATCTGTAATTGCCTCTGCAGTACCGGTATCATGTTCAGAGTCTGAATTGGACTGATCGCCACAACTAACACTTATAGTGGCCACCACAGCTACAACAAGGCTCGTCTTGAGTATATCTTTTAGTTTTTTCATGTTCGTTCGAAATGTTTAGTCAACTGGTTTTTTAACGTCCATGTAGTTTTTTGGTTGTAAAGCGGCTGATCAGCAGGAGCCTCTATCTTAGAAGCCCAGCCCGACGCGAAGGCCCGTATACGCTTTCTGTCCCTGCTGGAAGGAGGTCATGAAATCGACCCGCAGCACTTTGAAAATATGCTCTATCCCCAGCCCCAGCTCAAAGTAATTTTCCGATTCAATCGTGTTGAGGTAGTGCAGGCTGACCACTTCCTGCCATTTCAGGCGACGGAACAGCGGTATCTTATTGAACAGAAACCCGTTGAAGTGGTGCTCAAAGTGTCCCTCCAGGTAGCGGTTGTTGGTGCTGTAGCGGTAATAGTCCAGCAGCTGAAAACCGGTATACACACCGGCAAATACGGTGCGGTTCCCATTAAAATGGCGGTAATCCATCAGCTGCATGTCCTGCTTTCCCCAGAAGGTGCCACCCGTAAAGCTGAACTCGCTGCTGCCCACCAGGCCCAGGCTCAGCTCATCAGAGATGCGCAGCGCCAGGGTGTGGTACTGCACATCGCCACCCAATGCTTTGATGCCTCCCCGGTAGCCGAGCGAAATCGTGGGCCAGCGCGAGCCGATGTTGATTTTACGATCAGGACGGGAAATGTACTCCATACCCGGCCGGAAGCTTACCGTGAAGGCAGCTGTCAGGGCCTGGTGCTCTTCAAAGGAAGCATCTGCTAGCTCTGCGTTCTCGGGCACGTTGGAGGTAAAGCCGGTACCGGAGCCCTCCCGGAAGGTATAGTCGGTGGTGTTCTGCAGCGGCATGCGATTCGAGTAGTCCAGCGAGGCGAGCACAGTCACGCCATTCAACAGTTCTGACCGGTAGTTGATACGTCCGAAGTCGCGCTGGTACAGCTTCAGGTAGTTGCGCTCCAGCAGCAGGGTATAGACGGTATTGGCGAAGGGCGAAATCGGCTCTGTGGAGTTGATCTGGTCCACAAAGCGGCCGCCTTCCACTGTGACGGAGCTCCTGCGGATGGGGTTGTAGGTATAGCTCAGGCGCAATTTGACATTCAGCTTCTCGTTGGAGAAACCATAGCGCACGGTCGGCTCAATTTCGTAGCGACGGCGGTCCTCAAAGTTCTTCCGGAAATTGAGTCCCACATTGGCCACCACGCCCTCCACCGTGTTGTACTGCAGGATGCTGGGGCCGCCGGTGAAGCTCAGCAGCGGGTCCAGGTTGTAGTACTTCTCCTCATAAGTATTAGAGTAGGTATAGCCCCGCAGGAAAAAGCTCCCGAACGAAGGCTTGTTGCGGATGCGGTCCACGGAGTCTTTGTACACGCGCGATTCCCGGATCACCTCCAGGCTGTCTTTTTTGTGGTAGTCCCGCGTTTCTTCCTGGGTCAGGGGTACTGGTCGTATCTCAGCCCAATAGGCGGAGTCGCGGGTGTTGGCCTCCCGCTCCACCACCAGCACTTCCCGGCTGAAGAGCTTGTCGTCGTGTATGGCGGGCTGCTCCTGCGACTTGGCCTCCTGGGGCTTTATCAGTCGGGGCCGCTGCCGGCGGGCAGGTTTGGTTTCGGCAGGTATGGCAGCCTCTGTTTGTTCGGGTTCAGGCTGTTCTTCCAGCACAGGCGGTTTGCTGTAGGCCGGCTGCACCTTATACCTGGAGTAAACGCCCATGGCATAGCCGCCTCCTTTGAAACCGAAGCCCGCTGCCTCAAACGTGAAGCGCTGCGATACCGGCATCCACACATCCTCCTGTACCGGCGCGTATACCTGCCGCACCCGTATAAAATCCACGAATTCTATACCTGCATTTTTGGTCAGGGTGAGGTCAGTGCTGTGGATGCGCCAGCTGCCGTCCACGATGTAAATGCTCCCCCGGAAGACCGGGTCGTTCTTCCGCTTCGGAATCACCTTGATTTTGTTGATGGTGCGGCCATTCTCCTGGAAAGTGCCCAGGTACTCAAACCGGTAAAAGAACAGCGCGTTGTTGGCCAGCGGCGACACAAAGCCCCGCTCGCTCAGCCCCTCTACCCGTAGCAGGTTGTCGTAAAAGCTGATGTTCATTTCGGAGGCCTGGTTGAAACTAAAGTCCTGCTTCTTGCCGCTCACCTTAGAAGAAATGACGCGCTCGTGCACCCTGTTGGGTTTCTTGAAGTGCAGCTCCGACACCGACTCCGACAGGTATACGATGCCCGTATCCACATCTACCACCCGCACGCCCAGCACCTTACTGGGTACTTTATCCATGCGGGCCACGCCTTTCATGTACACGCGGGCGCTCCAGGCATTTACTTCGTCGCGGTGGTACTTGCGGAGCCGGATGGCATTGCGCATGATGCCGTAGGCCGGGTCCTCATCAGCAGCCCGCACCACCACCTCCTTCAGGTTGAGCACCTCCGGCACCAGCTGCACATTGAGCTCCCGGGCCTCCTCCCCGATTGTTACCGTCTCTGTCCGGGATTTGTAGCCCACATATTTAAATTCCAGGGTATAGGTGCCCGGGGGCAGTTGCAACTGAAAATAGCCCTGGTCGTTGGAGGCGGTACCGCTGGCGGTTTCCTTTATGTAGATGCTGGCAAAAGGCAGGCCCTGATTCTTTTCGTCTGTGATGCGCCCACGCAAGCTACCGGCCAGCGTGATAGCCGGCAACAGGTATAGCAGGAAGAGCAGGTAAGCAGCGCGCATGCACGGAAGGGTTTAATTCTGGCCTGATGAGACAACAATTTAACAACTAACGATAAAACCCGCGTAAGATGTTTATCATTTTTGTGATTTGAGGAAACGGCCTCTGCAACTTGATCAGTTCCGGTATAGACAATAACCGGATCCAACCACCCCTGCCCCTCCTTGTCTAAGGCGGGGAGTCTGTTCTTGCTTTGGCTTCAGTTACTGTTTCATTGTTACTGATTGTCATCCCCCTGCCCCCTTCGAAGGGGGA
>NZ_JSYF01000588.1:0-3377 GCF_054824225.1 Pontibacter sp. HJ8 | reverse complement strand
AAATGTTACATAAGAGACAATTCATCAACTAATTGACCGGGTTTGTCTCCACGCTCCGTTTTTCTATATACCGTGTTTAACCTTCACAGGCAAGTAAACCTTGCTTGTGAAGGTTAAGCTCATGCCCACACTGACAGAAAGTAAAGCTTGATTTCATCGCATTCCTTAATCTGAATTTAGCTTTTCTGGATGTCCCTGTCCTGTGGGTCTGAAAATTGCATAATATTTATAGATTATTTGTTTTTGATCAGGTTAAAGACTTTGTATTTTAAAAAGTATAAACCATATAAATATACATAAAGACTATATATAAATATAATTTTTCAAATTTTTATCACTGTTGGTTTCTTGTTTTTTTACGGGTGTGAAAAGGAATGGTTATCAAATAGCTAACAATCAAGCGGATTGCTTTACCTATATTAAATACTAGAATTTTTGATATATATACAAAAAATGTGGGCTCAGGCAACGGAGAAGGTATAGAAGTAGTAGTAAAGGAGGGGCCATCTTGAATTCAAAATAAAGTCAGGAAATAAATCCATGCCAGGTGGCAGGAAAGAAACGAATTACTCCCGAGGCAGGCGCTTCTGCGCTTCCGCTTCCACCAGCTTCATGATGCGTTGGTGCAGGTTTTCCTGAAAGGTGAGCAAGGCCTGCGGGCCGCCTTCTTCTTGCTTTACCCGTTTTACCTCTTTTCCATCCTGGTAAAAAGTAGTGATCGTGGACGGCATATCGGACCAGTCGGTCAGGTAGGTACTGCTGAGGGCTGGGATATTCAGCTGCTCCACCTCTTGCCGGAGTGCTTTCATTTCCGCTTCCTGCAGCCGGAAGTACACGGTGTCTTTTACGGGCACATGTTCCCAACCCACGTAACGTATGGTGCCATTGGTCGCAATGGCAGCTTCGTAGGAGGGGCAAACACCCAGGCAAGGTGTCTTCTGAAAGAGGAGGAAAGGGGTATTGGACTGCGGCTGCGCTGAAATCTGAGGACTACGGCAACTGCCCAGAACCGCCAGACTCAGGAAGGGCAGGAGGGACAGCAGGAACAGTGATAAGAGCGCTAGCATATTTTTCATTCCAAGTGCGGTCAGGTATAGGATGGCTATTGGCCCTGCGGAAGCTTCCTGAACTTGTCGTTTTCAAACACATAGGCGGCCGGCTCGCAATAAGGGCAATCGATGTAGTTTAACGAGGAATCAGGCGGGTTGACGATGAATATACGGCTATCCGGGGTATAGCGGGCACCGATGCTGCTCTGTACCTTGTCCAGAATCTTGCCGTTGGTGCGGTCTACTACGTAATGGTCTTGGCAGGTAGTGCCGCAATCCACTGTCACCACGGTATACTGCCCGGCAAAGTTCACTCCCTGTTTCAGGCCACTTTGCAGCGCAGACCGCAATTTGGCGACATCGGGATGGCTGTTTTCCTCCAGCGGAGCCAGTATACCTTTGTATCTTTCGTCTACGCGATAGGCTTCGTCTGTCTGATACGCATCCATCCGGAGGCGGTAGTGCTGGTACACATCTGGGTTCTCATCCAATGAGTCAGGGGCACGAACGGTGTCTTTTTCAAGTTGTTTTTCCAGCCTGGGGTGCGTGCTGGCAAGCGTTTTGTCTTCTTCTGTCTTTTGCTGACAGCTCAGGGACAAAGGTATAAGCACCAAAAGGAGCAGGAAACGGGAGCGCGTGTTCTTTTGCATAAATGTATATAGTTAGACCTCTATACGTGTGGGCTCCAACTTCAGCCAAACAAAAAAGCCTTTCCGGTTAACGGAAAGGCTTTTTGCAGGTATAGCTTCAGCTTATTTTTTTAGTTTAGGATTGTTGCGGCGTTGCTGCTCTTTTTCAGATGCCGTCCGCATGGCTTCCTGCATACGCTCCGTGAATGATGGACCGCCTGTTTTTTTCTTCTCTTTGCGCTTGTCTCTGTTTTCTTCCAGCTTTGCTCTGATCTTGCCTTCGTCCACAAACTTACGGATGATCGCCTGCTGACCAAATGTGACCATGTTGGAAACAAAATAGTAGAAAGACAGACCGGCTGGGAAGGAGTTCAGCACGAACATGAAGATAACCGGCATCAGATAAGAATACGTCTTCATTGGCCCCTGCATGGTGTTCATCTGGTTGTTGGACCAGGTATAGAGAATGGTAGAAGCCGTCATGAGCAAGGTAAACATACTCACGTGATCCCCATAGAACGGGATCGTGAAAGGCAGACGGGCAAACACATCGTAGGTTGAAAGGTCATCGGCCCATAGGAATGCCTCCTGGCGCAGTTCGATCGAGTTCGGGAAGAAGTTGAACATTGCAAACAGGATCGGGATCTGCAAGAGCATCGGGATACAGCCACTCAGCGGATTCACGCCCATTTCGCCGTATAACTTCATGGTGTCTACCTGCGTCTTCTGCATGTCGCCTTCGTTGCGCTCCTTGATTGCGTCTATCTCCGGCTTCAGCACCTTCATCTTAGCCATCGATAGGAAAGATTTGTAAGTCAGCGGGAACAGGATCAGCTTGATGTAGAGCACCAGCAGGATGATGATGATGCCGTAGTTGCCGATGTAGTTTTCCAGGAAGTCGAAGGCAGGTATGATGATCCACTTATTTACATAAGAGAAAATGCCCCAGCCCAGGTCAAGGTTCCTGTTGAACTCATTGCCCATGTGCTTGAGAATCTTGTAATCATTCGGGCCGAAGTAGTACGTGAATTCTCCTTTTCCGTTCAGCACATCCTCCGTCGGGATCAGCAGTTGCGAAGCCAGTGTCTTTACCACTACGGTATCGGCCGGGTTGGTCACAGATTCCATTTTGGCACCGGCAAAGGTGTTGGAAGCGATGATACCGGCCGTAAAGAAGTTCTGCTTGTTGGCTACCCATTTCACAGGTTCTGTCAGTGTCTCGGTTTCCGTACCTTCTGATATGGACAGATGATCGAAGCTTTCGTCTGCTGTGTAGTAATTGATCGTAGACTTGGCGCGGTTCAGCTTGATGTCTTTTTCCAACTGCTTCAGGTCGTCCTTCCAGGTCATGGTCAGCGTTTTGCCACTGACTTGGTTGTTCAGCCCTTTGAAATCCAGCTTATAACCCACCTGGAAGCTGTTATCAAACAAGGTATAGATCTGGTCGATGTATTGCCCTTCGCCCAGCTGCGCTCTGTAGGTAATGGTCTGCGTAGCGACTTCGCCTACGGCACCGCGCTGTATGTCCGAAGGAGTAAAGTATAGGTCCGTCAGTTTTATAAGCTTGCCGTCGTTGGTTGTGAACTGTACATCCGTCTGGCTGCTCTTTTTGTCGAAGAGCACCAGCGGCTCACCGGCATAGGTCTTATAATTCTTAAGCACTACTTCTTCTACCTGTCCGCCCTTGCTGTTGAAGGAA
>NZ_JSYF01000587.1:0-1441 GCF_054824225.1 Pontibacter sp. HJ8 | reverse complement strand
AGTAGCCCAAATCAATTTAATATTTTTAAAGACAAAAGACATGGCAAGTGTGAACAAAGTAATCCTTATCGGAAATCTGGGCAAAGACCCGGAAGTACGTCATTTAGAAGGCGGCGTAGCCGTAGCGCGTTTCCCAATCGCAACTTCTGAGACCTTTAAGGACAAAAACGGCGAAAAGCAGGAACGTACCGAATGGCACAACATCGTGGTATGGCGCGGCCTGGCAGAAGTAGCTGAAAAATACCTCAAAAAAGGACAATCTGTTTTTATTGAGGGAAAGATCAGAACAAGCAATTACCAGGACAAGGACGGTAACCAACGCTACAGCACCGAGATTGTGGCGGACAACCTGACTATGTTGGGTGGTCGCAGCGACAACGGCGGCGGCTCTGGCAACTACCAGGGTACTTCTGCCGCTTCCAGCCAGAGCCAGGGTAGCAGTGCGACAGCCAACACAGGCGCCGCTTCTGCTTTCCAGAACGATGAGCCAGACGACTTACCGTTCTAAATCTTGTTTAACCAAATACATTAATTTTGGAAAGTATCGATTCCGGAGACCCCTTGAGTTATAGCTTCCTGCAACTTTTACAAAACGCATCAGCTTTACTCAGGATTGAATATATAGCAGCCCTCTCGGCCTGCTTTATACTATTGCTGCTCTCTGCCCTCACTTCGGGGGCAGAGGCAGCATTTTTTTCGCTCAGCGATAAGGAGCTGGAAAAAAGCAGAACAAGCGCTCACAAGCCCCAGCAACTCATTCACCAACTGTTGCAGAACCCTCGCCAGCTATTAGCCTCGATACTCATCATCAACAATACCATCAATGTCAGCATCATTACCCTGAGTGCTTACATTGCCTGGGAGTTGTTTGGCACCACCTCGATGGCGGCCTCTGTTATGTTGGCAAGCCTGCTGCTGGTTACCTTCCTGATCGTATTTTTTGGAGAAGTACTTCCTAAGGTATACGCCCGGAAGTATGGCTACAGCATAGCCCAGCGTATGGCTCCTATTCTGGAAGCACTGCGCCCGATCCTGCAACCTTTGGCCTGGCTCCTGACACGGATCAGCAGCTTTATAGACAAGCGCTACCGGATACATTCCTACAGCAATACGCTCGAAGAGCTCCATCATAGCTTGGACGTAGCGCTCTCCAAAGAAGAAACCTCTCCTGAGGAAAGGAAGATTCTGCGAGGCATTGTAAACTTTGGTTCTATTACTGTAAAGCAGATCATGCGCCCGCGCATCGACATGGCAGCCTTTTCTAAAAGCGCTACCTTGCCGGAGCTGCTGCCACAGGTCATCCAGTGGGGCTACTCCCGCATACCTGTATACACACAAAGCACGGATCGCATCGAAGGCATACTATACGTCAAAGACCTGCTGCCGCACCTTGGCAAAGGAGCCGATTTTAAATGGCAGAGCCTGATCCGGCCGCCCTTCT
>NZ_JSYF01000586.1:0-1870 GCF_054824225.1 Pontibacter sp. HJ8 | reverse complement strand
GGTGGTACTTTATCCAACTGCTAATACTCCGTTTCAAAATGGCTACAGTGGTATCTACCATTTAGCGATACACCCGACAAGCGAGGGGGACTTTGCAAGGGTGCTGGCAAGGCTGCTCGCGAAAGGTTATCCTGTATCACCTACCGACCATACGATGTCCAAAGCCATCTACATGAAAGATCCGGATGGAATAACAGTAGAAATTACGCTGGAAACGCCAGAACGACTAAAGAAGGTAGAATTTGGCAACAGAGGCCCGGTGGCCATTGATGTGGATGGAACAGTACGCAGCGCATCGGCACCATTGGATGTGCAGTCTGTTATAGATACCTTACCGGATGATCAGATTGATCTATCCTTGCCCGATGATACTTATGTCGGGCACATGCACCTGTACGTTTCAGATCTTGACGCTGCCAACCAGTTTTATAAGAGTTTGGGGTTTGTACAGAACATGTATGAGCCACGCTACGGAGCAGCTGACCTAGGGGCAGGTGGTGCTTTTGGCCATCGCGTAGCAGTAAATACATGGCAAGGTGTAGGTAAACCACAAGCGCCTGAAGGTACAGCAGGAATGCGCTTCTATACGATTGTGTTAGACTCTCCTGAACGCCTGAAAAAGGCACTAGAGAGTTTTCCATCCGCACAAGCGCAGGATGACGGCTACCTAGTGGCTGACCCGGCAGGAAATAAGATACTTCTAAAAGCTTAATTATTAGTGCTATAAAGTTTTTAAAACATTATTAACAGACTTAAAATTTATAAAGATGAAAGCAGCCTATATAGAACAGTACGGTGGTACTGATGAAATACAATTAGTGAACGACTTTGCAAAGCCTGCTCCAGGAGCTGGTCAGGTGTTAGTAGAAGTAAAGGCAGTCAGTCTGAACCGGATCGATACCATTCTACGTGCTGGTTACATGCAGCAAATGATGCCAATTAAATTCCCTTCTGTGGTAGCAGGAGACTTTGCCGGAATCATTTCCCAAGTTGGCGACGGGGTTACAGCTTTCAATGTGGGTGATGAAGTGTATGGTCAGGCGGGAGCTTTAATGGGTGGAACTGGTGCCTTGGCTGAGTTCACTGTAACGGCAATTGATAAGCTGGCAAAGAAGCCATCTTCTATCAGCATGGAAGAAGCAGCTTCCCTGCCGCTCACAGCTGCCAGTGCGGTGCAGGCCATCGAAGAGCACATGGCACTGCAAAGGGGACAGAAAATCCTGGTACATGGTGGAACAGGTGGCATTGGTTCCTTCGCTATACAACTGGCAAAACATCATGGTGCTTACGTGGCCACTACGGTAGACGGTCAATTTGCTGCACTGGCAAAAGAGCTGGGAGCAGATGAAGTGATTGATTATAAATCGCAGGATTTTACAAATATCATCAAAGAATATGATGCTGTGTTGGTAACAGTAGCCGATGCAGCAGCTGGCTCTTATGGTGTTTTGAAGAATGGTGGCGTGCTGGTGTTATTGGCTGGGATGGCAGACGAGGAGGCAGCAAAAGAGCATGGGGTAACAGCTGTTCAGCAAATGACACAGGCAAGTTCACTGCAATTGCAACGAATAGCTTTCTTGGTGGATAGCGGTGTTTTGAAACCCCTGATCGATAAAACATTCTCTTTTGATGAGACAAAGAAAGCTTATGATTATTTCGAGCAGGAGAATCCGAAAGGCAAGGTAGTAGTAACACTTAACTGAGACTAATCCAGCAAACTGAACAGCGAACAGGTCCCTACCTTGTTCGCTGTTTTGGTTTTATAGGCTTCCCTTATGAATTAGAGACAACTACATATCGCTTTCTCAAGCCCCAAAACTATTTCTTTCTCTGGTTAGCTACTTGTTTTCTTAACATACATCAAGGCGAA
>NZ_JSYF01000585.1:0-2234 GCF_054824225.1 Pontibacter sp. HJ8 | reverse complement strand
CAGAGATCACCTCACGCAACAGCGTTATACCCTGCATCGGGTTTTCGCTTGCAATATAGGTCATTGCCACGTTTGTTTTAGCATCCAGATCACTCGGATTGTTCTTTAACACCTGCTCATACATCGCCCGCGCCTTGCCGCCTAGTTCACTGGCCCGCTGCTGTGTGGCTGCATATGTAAAAGCTTCAAAGTACTGATCGCCTGCTTTTCGGTAGCTCTTCTCGCCTGGTTGGGCGTTGGCAGCTAATTCGTAGTAGTAACCAGCACTGTCAAATTTACTTGCAGTAGCATAGGCAGCAGCCAGTTCATTCGCCAGCAGTGTGCGGGTCTGTGTATCGGTTGCTTTGTTGTAACGGGCACGCACCGTCGTCAGCTCCAGCATTTGCTCAGGCGTCGCCGTTGCATGTACGCCATCAGCTGGTGCTTCCGTTGCAGCACCATGGTCATGTCCGTCGTCTTCGGAGTGCCCTTCCGGCAGGGCAGTAGTTTCGCCCTGGGCTAAGGTATCTTTATCATCCTCTGTCACAACTGCTTTGGGCAAAAAGAACATAATAGCTGCCAAGGCGATAGCTGCAACAAGTATCAGTATTTGAGAGCGTGACATTCTTTTTACGTAAGCTACTGTTAATGACTAATTAAACAAAGAAAGGCAAATATACAAAAGAATTAAGAATGGGCCAGCTCTTTGATTTTTTTGCTGTTCTTAATCTTCTGGATAAAGGTTTTGGATGGTTTGAAGCTTGGGATGAAGTGCTCATCAATAATGATGGAGGTGTTCTTCGAAATATTGCGGGCCACTTTTTTAGCGCGCTTCTTATTCACAAAGCTTCCAAAACCTCTCACGTAGATGTTGTTACCGTCTGCCATGGAGTCTTTCACAACTTTGAAAAACGCTTCGATGGTAGATTGAACATCAGCCTTATCAATCCCTGTTTTATCAGCAATCTCTGATATTACTTCTGCTTTAGTCACTTTTTTAGATTTTATAAATTAGATAATCAGTTAACTTTCTCTATTCGTTGTACTTGGCTGCCATGCCATTACCCTATTTTTCGGGGCACAAAGGTATACCTACTTTTCGACAAGTAAAAGCTTTAGCACTAAATTATTACAGAATAGTAGCTCCGGAAACGCTCCTCCGCATTCGCTTTTTTTCATCATCTGCAGCAGCAATACCCGTGCCATTCTGCCAAGTCCTTAACGGCGTCTATCTGCTTATATTATAGCCAGATAACATTATTCTTAGTTTCTGCTATGCTGCGATAGCGAACAAAACTTTACCTTTGCCTGTTTCCTTTTCCTTACCATCAGCGCCGCCTTATCGCTATGAAAAATACGCCTGACTTTTATTTTTCTGACACCCTCATCGCCTGGTATCAGCGGCACAAGAGGGCGCTGCCCTGGCGCGAAACAACAGATCCATACCTGATCTGGCTCTCCGAAGTGATCCTTCAGCAAACGCGTGTAAAGCAGGGCCTGCCTTACTACAGGAGCTTTGCTGACGCTTATCCGACCGTACAACACCTGGCTGCAGCCCCGGAAGATGAAGTGTTGCGGCTCTGGCAGGGACTCGGCTACTACTCCAGGGCACGCAACATGCACCACACGGCCAGGCAGATCGTGGAAGAATACGGGGGCGTATTTCCCGACAACTACGAGACGCTGCTGAAACTGCGCGGCGTGGGCAGCTATACGGCCGCAGCTATCGCCTCTTTTGCTTTCCGGGAGCAGGTGGCCGTGCTGGACGGCAACGTATTCCGGGTACTGGCGCGGGTATTTGGCCTGTCAGATGACATTGCCGTACCGGCCTCCCGCAAAGTCTTTCAGCAGCTGGCTAACAAACTGATTCCTTCCGACACCCCTGACATCTTCAATCAGGCCGTGATGGAATTTGGCGCCATCCAGTGCACGCCTGTTATGCCGGACTGCCTCTTTTGTCCGCTGCAGCAATCCTGCTTCGCCTTTACACACGGTTTGGTGCAGGAGCTACCCGTCAAATCAAAGGCCAAGGCGGCCAGGCCCCGGTTTTTTCATTACATCGTTTTTGAGCTGGAAGGAAAGTACTACCTGCGCAAGCGCCTGAGCGGCGACATATGGGAAGGGCTTTATGACTTCTACCTCTATGAAAGCGACTCCAAGGTCTTAGATAAATCCCTGCTGCTGAGGGAGCTCAATGAAGCAGGTATAGCCGTCGCGGATTCGCAACTGCAGCTTCCTCAAAAGGTTTACAAGCA
>NZ_JSYF01000584.1:0-3200 GCF_054824225.1 Pontibacter sp. HJ8 | reverse complement strand
ATTCGGACAGGTCGCGACCTGTCCCTACAGGGAGATCGCTCAAATCTAATGTGGTAACCGATCCTGTTTATCCTTCTAAATTCGAAAAACAATTATCGTGGGGCTGTATATGAATATTCTAACAACCAACCCGCTACACCCTCGTACATAGCACTTTAGCTATAAAACAGAACTTGATGGGATAGCGCTTCTTCTACGCAACAAACTTTCATTCCTGCTCTTCATCTTCCTGCCCAGCCTTGCACAGGCGCAGGCCGAAGTGCCCACTGGTGCCCGGGCAGCAGCGCTGGGCAATGCCTCCGTCACCATACCTGATCTGTGGGCGCTGCACAACAACGTGGCAGGTATAGCCAGCCTGAAACAGACGCAGGTCGGAGCCTATGCCGAGAACAGATTTGGCATCCGCGCCTTCTCAACGGTAGCAGTGCAGGCCGTATACCCGACTGCCCGGTATGGCAACTATGGCCTTAGCCTGAGTCGCTTTGGCGATGCATTGTACAGTCAGCAGCATGTCGGGCTAGGTATAGCGCACAAGCTGGGGCAGTTCAGCCTGGGTGCCAAGGCCGATCTCTGGCAGGTAGCAGCCGAAGGCTATGGCAGCCGCAAAGCGGTGGCCTTGTCGGTGGGCGGGCAGGCAGAATTGGTGCCCGGCTTATACGTTGGAGCCAATGCCTACAACATCAACCAGGCCAGGCTGGCGGCATTCAACGATGAGCGGCTGCCTACCATCATGAAAGCCGGTCTCTCCTACCGCCCCTACCCAAAGCTCCTGCTGCTGGCCGAAACCGAAAAACACATCGACTTCCCGGCGGACTTTAAGGCAGGTATAGAATACCAGATGCTGCAGGAAAAACTGGCCCTGCGCTCCGGCTTCAGCACCCAGACCAACAAAGCTACATTTGGCCTGGGCTTCCGGGCCAGGCAATTGCAGGCAGACTACGCCTTCGGCTCCACTACCTTGCTTGGCATCAGCCACCATCTGGCACTCGGCTATACCTTCCAAAATTAAAGGCCGATGAAGCGACGTATACTCCTGCTCCTGCTTCTATTTTGCTACCGGCTACCGCTGCAGTCCCAGGACTACCCGCGCCAGACATTTGACTTTGATCTGTTTGTGCAGGAGCTGTTCGCCCAACAGGAAGAGGACGACGTGCCTTATGAGGATTTTTATGAGACGCTTTTCCAGTACTTCCAGCGCCCTATCGACCTGAACCGCACGACTCCCGAAGAACTTGCTTCGCTCTTTATCCTGTCGCGCCCACAAATCGCCTCGTTTTTCAGGTATACCCAACAAAACGGAAAGCTGCTGAGCATTTACGAGCTGCAGGCCATCCCTGACTTCGACCTGCTCACCATTTATAAACTGGTGTATTTTGTGCGGGTGGATGATGCCGGGCTGAATGCAGACCAACGTCCTTTGTGGCAGCGTGTTGTAGGAGAAGATAACAACGCGCTGATCCTGCGCTACGAGCGTACGCTGCAGGAACGACGCGGCTATACTACGCTCGACTCAGCCAGCCGCTCGACCACCCGCTACCTGGGCTCTCCCGAAAAGCTATACCTGCGCTACCGCATCAGCCATACCCGCGACTATAGCCTGGGCATTACCGCTGAGAAGGATGCCGGAGAACAATTTACCTGGGACCCGGCTACCCGCCGCTACGGCTTCGACTTTTACACCGTGCATCTGCAGCTCTACAACAAGGGAAAATTCAAGACGATTGCCCTGGGCGATTACCAGCTGCAGTTCGGGCAGGGGCTGCTGCTCTCTTCAGGCTATTCGGTGGGCAAAGGCAGCGAAACCATCACCACCGTCAGCCGCGCCAACGTAGGTATACGCCCTTACAGTTCCGTGCTGGAATATGCTTTCTACAGGGGCGCTGCCGCCACCTATGACCTGGGCCGGGTGGATGTCACAGGTTTCTATTCTACCAAGCGCACGGATGCCAACCTGCAGGCGCAATCGGACACACTGGATACTTTCAGTGAGTTCTTTACCGGCATACAAACTTCAGGCTTCCATCGCACGCCGACCGAGATAGCCAATAAAGGGCAGGTGCGGGAGCAGATCATCGGAGGCAATGCCACCTACCAGAGCCGCGACCGGACTTTACTGGCAGGCATTACAGCTATGTCCATCAGTTACAGTTCCCCTATTCAGAAAGCCGGTGCACCTTATCAGCGCTTCGAGTTTGGCGGCACGAGCAACTATAACATCGGCGCCAACTACAGCTATACCTGGCAAAACGTTTACCTGTTTGGTGAGACAGCAGTTTCCAAAAGCGGCGGTGTGGGTACCGTGAACGGACTGATCGCCAACCTTTCCAACAAGGTGGAGCTGGCCATGCTCTACCGCTCCTACGCCCGCGACTTCCATACCTTCTATGGCAACGGTTTTGGCGAAAGCACGCGCAACATCAACGAGCAGGGCTTCTATACCGGCATCAAGATCAAGCCTTTTGCCAGGTGGGAGCTGACCGCTTTCTACGACCGTTTCCGTTTTCCGTGGTTGCGTTACCGTGTGGATGCGCCCTCGCATGGCGACGAGTACCTGCTGCGGCTCTACTTCAAACCGAACCGTCAGAGCTCTCTTTATGCACAGTTCAAGGCCGAGCGCAAAGGTCGCAACGTAGCCGACAACCTCACCAGCACGGATTATGTGGGCCAGGCCAACCGGAGAAATTACCTGCTTTACTATGAGTTCTCGCCGACCCCAGTTGTAAACCTGCGCTCCCGGGTACAGTTCAGCAGTTTTGACCTGGAGTCGCCACAAACTACCGGTTACCTGATTGCCCAGGATATTAATCTCAATTTTAACAAAATCCGTCTCAGTACCCGCTACGCCATTTTCGACACCGACAACTATGATACCCGTCAGTATGCGTTCGAACGCGATGTATTGTACGCTTTTTCTATACCTGCCTTCAGCGGCAGAGGCACCAGGATGTATGCGCTGCTACAATTCCGTCCTTTACGAAAGTTAGATGTATGGATCAAGTACGGACTGACGCATTACCGCAACCAGAAAACCATTGGGTCAGGACTGGAGACGATCGAAGGACCAAGAAGATCGGATGTGAAGGCACAGGTGAGGTATAGGTTTTAGGAGTTGGGGAGTTTGGGAGTTAGAGAGGAGAGGCATGCGGGGACCAGGCCCAACTACTCCTAATCCCTCAGAGCTACACTCGCAAGCTTCGAAC
>NZ_JSYF01000079.1:0-14052 GCF_054824225.1 Pontibacter sp. HJ8 | reverse complement strand
AAAAAAAGTAAGCAAAAAAGTCAAGACGCTGTTAAACTCGCTGTCCGCTCAAACACAAAATCGTCAGTTGCGCACTTGGCAGAAGCTATTGCCTTGTAGCTTCAGTTGTAAGTTAGTTTTACTATACCTGTCAGTTATACCTGCCGGCTATACTTGTTTTCATTGTCATTTCGACCAACGGGAGAAATCTGGAGTCTCATCGAAGCCATGCAAGAATCCAGGTTTCTCTGAGCTACGCTCGCCCTTTTCGACTCTCGTCTCGAGCGTGTTCGAAAGGACAGTCTTAGGGCAGAGATTGTCCCCTTGAGGGGACTATAGGGGTGTTTTACAGTTGCTATGCAACAAGAGCTATCGAACTGGAAAAACAGGCTCCCCTCCTGGGTCCTCGATAAAGATAAGGAGGGGCAGTTGGAGCCGGTAGAGCTACCGTAGTATAACTATACCTGCCAAGCTATACCTGCACCAATTTATATCTTCCGCTCAAACGGATTCTCCGGCTGTACCAACATTACTTTCTCACGCTCGACTACAACGGATCCGGGAGGAGAACCCTTCGGTTTGCGTACCCACTTTTTAGGGGTGTAGAGCACCGGACAGAGGGAGTCGCTTTTGCGTTTGCTGTAGTACGCGGCCAGTTTTGCGGCTTTCTCCAGCACGGTGGCAGGTATCACTTTTCCAGCCTGGTACTTGATCACCACATGCGAACCCGAAACGTCCTTGGCGTGTAGCCAGATATCGTCTTTGAAGGTATGGCGCTGGGTGAGCAGGTCGTTGTTCTGGGCGCTTTTGCCAACCAGAATTTTATAGCCTTCTGTTTCAAACAAGCGGAAAGGTATTTCCTGTTGCGCCTGCTGCTTTGTGGTGAGCAGGTGAGCATATTCCCGCAGGTATTCCTTGAGTTGCTTGTAGGCCTTCACCTCTTCGAGTGCCTGCAGGGCGTCTTCCAGCACAATGGCCTCTTCGAGTTTCCGTTCCAGTTTTTCTTCCAGCTGCTGCACTTCCACGTGCTGGTTTTTAGCTTTGCGGTAGAGCCGCTCTGCCTGCTTCTGGGGTGTTTCGTTGGCCTTCAGCTTGAACAGTCGGGTCTGGTCGGTATAGAAATCATAGAGGTCCACTTCCGTCGCGCGTACAGGTATGTTGGTCAGATTGGCCATCAGGATGTCAGCGGTCTGGGAGAAGGAACGGTTGTGAAGCAGGCCCTGCAGCCGCGCCTCTGTCTGCTCCAGCACAGCCTGCGTAGCCGTCTGCTTTTTGAGGAGTTGTTGCTTTGTCTGTTCTAACTGCCGCTCAAATCCTGTCTCGGTGAGGTAGCCGCGGGTAAAGGCGTTCAGGGCTTCCAGCGGATCCTGGTATACCTGTTGCACCTGGCCTGCTTCCAGCAACGAGAGGCGCGTCTTGCCCTCCAGTTTGATGAGGTAGTAGGCGATAGGGTTTTCGAGCTGCTCCAGCATGTCCTGAACCAGTTCCCATTTGACTTCGAGCGACTTAGCGCTGTAGCCCCTGGCCTCCAGGTATAGCGTAGGGATATCGCCGAAGGTAGGGTATACCTGCCGGAGGTTGCCTTCTGCTGCCGCGAAAGCTTCAAAGTTCTGCGGGATTGGCCGGTCCATCCGGAGCGGGTTGAGCTCCAGGTCGGCGCCAAACTTTTTGTGGAACAGCGCCAGTGGATCCTCCTGCTGGTAGAGCACGACATTGGAACGGTTGCCAAAGAGCTTGAAAAGCAGCAGCATATCCTGGCTCAAGCGCAGATAAAAGCTTCGCTCGTTGAGGTGTTGCACCACGTCCTGCACCACCTGCCCTTGCAGCGCATCGAACAGGTCTACGCTATTGGCGCGCGCCCTCCTGAATTCGGAAGGAAAAGACAAGGCGGAAAAGTGGGAGGTAAGCAGGGCACGGATATAAAACTCCCGCTGCGCTGAAGCGAAGCCCAGGATCAGTTCATCCTTGTTCTGGCTGAAACAGGTCCTGACTTCCAGGCCCGTAAGCAGTGGCCGGAGGTGCTCAGTCAGTTGCCGGAGAAAGTAATAGTTCTGGTGCATGGTTTAGTCTAAAAGCGAATCACGTAGCACGTATCAAGTAGCACGACTTTCTGGGAGATGGACAAACGATATTTTGACAAGAGACGGAATAGGTATAGCGTAATCGTTTCCTGAAAATCCTATGTCAAATCATCACCAAAGGCTTCGTGATACGTGTATCGTGATACGAAAGAGTTTATACCTCAATCTGCAGGCCGTCGTAGCCCAGGCGGATAAAATCGGGAAGGGTGAGTTCTACTTCGCGGTGTTGGCCCATCAGGTGGCTGATGTGGGTCAGGTAGCCGCGCTCGGGCTGCAGGTCTTCGAGTAGCTCGATGGCCTCCTGCAGTGAAAAGTGGGATATATGGGGCTCCTGGCGCAGGGCATTCAGGACGACCACTTTGGATCCTCTTACCTTCTCTTTCTCTTCCTCCGAAATTTGGTTGGCGTCGGTGATGTAGGTGAAGTCACCCACCCGGAAGCCCAGTATCGGCAGCTTGTAGTGCTTTACCCGGATAGGGGTGAAAAGCACGCCTTCGGCATAAAAAGGTGCTTCTGTGATGGGGTTGAGCGCTACCCGCGGAATGCCGGGATACTGCACGCCCGAAAAAATGTAAGCGAACTCCCGTTTGAGCTGCTCAAGCACACGTTCTTCTCCATAAACCGGCATGTCCCGGTGCTGGATAAAGTTGTAAGCCCGGATATCATCCAGGCCGGCCGTATGGTCCTTGTGCTCATGCGTAAAAACCAAAGCGTCGAGCGTACGGATACGCTCGCGCAACACCTGTTGGCGAAAGTCAGGGCCGGAGTCGATGATGATGCTTTTGCCCTCTACCTGGAGGTGCACCGATACCCGAAGTCGCTTATCCCTGTAATCCACGGAACGGCACACTTCACAGGAGCACCCGATAACGGGGACGCCTTGGGAAGTGCCCGTGCCTAAAAAAGTTACTTTCAATTGACTTTCTCCTGGTTTCGGATGTCCAGATAGAGCTGTCTGTTCTTGTCGCTCAGCAGACTCTCATCCACAGAAATGGTTCTCAGAATGTCGTAGAGGCAGTTGATCTTTCCTTCAAGGCTGAAGTATTTATTGACAACTGCTACTTTCATGTCTTTCAATACACAGTAACCCGCCTTAAAATTGCCTTTCTCGTAGCGCAGCACAAAATCCGACTCCGCAAAAATATCCTCCAGCTTGTTTAAAAATGGCCGCGTGTACTTCAGTTCCATTTACGCCTCTCCGGTGTGCTTCTTGACGGTTTGCACCAGCATGTCAAAATCAAGCGGCTTGGGCAGGTATTCGTTGATGCCAACCTGCTGGAAATCTTCCATGGTATAGTTGTTGGCATTGCCGGTTACGGCGATGATCGGAATATTGGCGATGTTCTTGTCCTGATGCGCGCGTATCTCACGTGAGCATTCCATTCCGTTCTTGATCGGAATGTTAAGGTCCATAAGGATGGCGTCGATCTTGTTGTTTTCTACCTGCTTGATCACCTCGCTGCCATTCTTGGCAGTCAGGATCTTGTAGTTTTGAAGCTCCAGAATTTTTTTTGTCAGGTTCAGGATCACAGAACTATCTTCTGCGATCAGTATGGTTTTGTTATCTGCCATAAGAATATAAGCTATATAATTATTTCTTTGTAAGCTTTACAATAGTTTTCGTACTGTTCCAATAACCTGGAGAAATTATCATCAACGCTTTCCAACTTGTCATGCTTGATGTCATGCTCCAGCTGTTTGGCGAGTTCAGCCAAAAGATTTATACCTAAAGTAAAGCCGGTTCCCTTAAGTTGATGCAATGTACTTAAAATACTTTTGTATTGTTGTGCCTCCAGTTCTTTTTTGGCTTCCTCGAGCAGTTCACGGGCTTCGTCTTCAAATTCCATGTACAGCTGCTTCGTAAAGGCCGGACCACCGATCTGGTTTAGTTGCTCCACGATCTGCTCATCGATGACAGGCTGTGCAGCAAGCGGTGTCTCCATAGGTTCGTCTGTAGAGATGGCCTGCGTTTCCTGCCGCTTCCAGTCATGCTGGTGCCAGCGGGTGATCACTTTGTGCAGATCGGAGCTCTTAACAGGCTTGGAAATGTAATCATCCATACCTTGGCTCATAAACTTCTCGGCATCTTCGCGCATGGAATAGGCCGTCATGGCAACTACCGGCGGACAGTCCGTCCCCAACTTCTCCTTGATAATGGAAGTGGCCGTTACCCCATCCATCTCCGGCATCTGGATGTCCATGAAGATCATGTTGTAGTCCTTGTTGATCGCCAGTTCAATGGCTTCGTAGCCATTCGTGGCAATATCGGTGCGGCAGCCCAGGCGCTCGAGCAGCTTGAACGCTACTTTCTGGTTGATTTGGTTGTCGTCTACAAGCAGGACATAAGGTGAAAATTCCAGTACATCCACTTCGGCGTTCTGGAGTTGCTGACGCAGCAACTGGGCTTCCACCTCATCTCCATCTGCTTTTTTGACTTTGATGGTGAACCAGAAGGTACTGCCGTTGCCTGCTGTAGACTCCACCCCGATTTCTCCTCCCAGCAGGTGCGTGAGCTCCTTCGAAATAGCCAGTCCCAGTCCGGTGCCGCCAAAGTTCTTGGTAGAGGAGTTGTCGAGCTGCGTGAAATCGGTGAAGAGTAGTTTCTGGTTTTCTTCTGTTATACCGATCCCGGAGTCTTTCACCCGAACCTGCAGTTTGTATTCTCCCGCTTTCTTCAGCGGGGTGGCATCGATGTGTATACTGACCTCCCCTTCGTTGGTGAACTTGATTGCGTTGGACGTCAGGTTGGAGAGAACCTGCAGAAAACGGGTTTCATCGGTCAGGATGTAGCGTGGGGTAGCCGGCGATATGGTATAGGTAAAGTGCAGGTCTTTCTGCTGTGCCCTGTTCGCAAACAGGGAGTGAATCTTATTCAGGGTATCGTGCAGGTCCAGGCCTGTCTCGTTCAGGACCAGCTTGCCGGCCTGCATCTTTGAAATATCAAGTATGTCATTGAGGATCGCCAACAGGGCATCCGATGATTTTCGTAGCGTATCGATGTATTCGCGCTGCTCCTCGTCGGTACTGATCTGGCTTAAGAGGTCGATCATACCAATGATGCCGTTCATAGGCGTGCGCAACTCGTGGCTCATGTTGGCCAGGAACTGGGTCTTGACCTTGAGCAGATTTTCCGCCTCTTCCTTGGCTTTGAGCAGGGCTACCTGGGTGCGTTTCAGCTCCGACACGTCGCGCAAAACTCCTTCCAGGCCAATCGGGTTACCTTCCTGGTTGTAGGTAAGCCGGGCGTCGAGCAGAACAGTTTTGATGCTGCCGTCTTTGCACACCAACTCTACTTCGAAGTCACGGATACTCTCCTGTTCCATCACTTTCTGCTTGACCACCACCCGGTCAGCCAGGTTCGCGTACAGCTTTTCGGAGGAGGTGCCGAGTATTTCTTCTTCTTTGAAGCCCAGGAGGTTGTATACGGAAGGGCTGACCAACTCTATCGTTCCATCGAAGGTGGTGCGGTAATACACGTCCTGGAAAGACTCAAAGATGCTTCGGAATTTAACCTCGCTCTGGGCCAGCGCCAGCTGTGATAATTTTTTGTCGGTTATGTCAAGGGCTATACCTGAAATCTCTTCAAAGGAACCGTCTTCCAGGTAGATCGGGTTCAGGTATACTTCGCGCCAGCTCTCCGGATGATGCAGGTGCACCTCGAAGTGCTGCGGATAGCCCTTGAATGCTTCTATATACTTATCGTGCCAGAACTCAAATGAGTTTTCATGGAAATTGACCACATTTTCATCGGTGAGACGCGAATAAAGTTGCAGTTCTTGTCCGCTGCGATTAAAGAAGGCACTGGCAAAGTTCTGGTTAAAGGAGGTCAACTCAAATTCACGGTTCAGGGACCACATGTGGTGTGTACCACTTTCAAAAATGGCATTGAGGCGGGCATTCTGGTTGTTGATTTGTTCCTCATTGCGTTTGCGCTCAATGGCCAGGGCGACCTGGTTGGAAATGAAGTGCAGGATCTCGATATCGGTATGCACGTAGGCATTCGGGTCCTGGTAATCCTGCAGCGTGATCACCCCGATGATGCGGTCGCCGATGGCCAGGGGAGAGCACAGGATCACCTCCGGTATGGCCCCGTGTATGGTGATGTTCTGCTCCTTGGCCAGTTCGATCAGCTCCGACTTCTGCATGTAGAGCGGCTTTCCGGTCTCAATGATGTACTCCGATAAGCCTACGGAAAACGGCCTGCGCAGCTGCGTCTTGGCGGCTTTGTCTACATACTGATCGACCAGGTACACGAAGTGCAAATGGCGGTGGTCGTAGTCGCACAGGGCAATGTAAATATTTCGCGTTTCAATGATCTTGCTCAGCTCGCGGTGTATAGCGCTGTAGAGTGAATTCAGGTCCTTGCTGCTGATGGCGAGGTTGGCTATACTATAGTACACTTTCTGCAGCCGTTCTGCTTTGATGCGGTCGGTGATGTCGTGCAGGATGGCCCTGGTGGCAACCGGCCGCCCATCCTGCCAACTGCAGGTGATACTACCGATCAGGTGCACCGGTTTCCCGGCCTTCGTCAGGAAAACGGTTTCCATTTTGTTGACGTTTTCGCCCTTATACAGGTTCCGAAGCTGGTAAATGAGCTTGGCCTTGTAGTAAGGATGCACAATGTCATTGAGGGTAAGCGACTCGATATCCTGGTCTGTATACCCCAGGCGGTCTTTCCAGGCTTTGTTTACAAAGATGAACTTGTTATCGATCGAAATATTTTGGATAAGGTCGTGGGCATTGTCGAAGAGGTCCTGGAGGCGTATCTTGTTGTCCTTCAGTGCCTCCATGGCAATGCGCTTGTCGGTCATGTCCTTGCCTACGCTGGTCAGGCCCACCAACTCTCCTTCAGGGCCATACTCAAACATGCAGTTCCAGCGCATGGTTTTGATCTGCCCGGATTTGGTGATCACATCCCGTTCATAATACGAGTTGAGCTGTTTCGATTCCAGTGATTTTCTGAAATCCTTCAAACGGGCCTCCCGATCCTGCTCCGGAACCAGCAATTCATAGAAATTCTGCCCGATAAGCTCTTCACGGGTATACTCTACATACTTGAGGAAGTAATCATTGGCATACGTGATGTTGGCATCTGTATCCTGGCTGTAGTAGATCAGGTTTACCTTTTCCAGGAAACTGCGGAAGTGCGCCATGGACTCTTTGGCTACCTCTTCGCGCCGACGGGCACTCTGCATCTGCTTGCGCTGGGTAATGTCCCGTTTAAACGCCAGCACATGGTACTGCCCGTCTATCATGATCCGGTTGAGGTTGAGTTCGGCGTCTACCGGTGTACCGTCTTTGCGGAGGTTTTTCCACTCCACCGTGATCGGTTCTCCTGTTGTCAGGAGCTGCTCCATCATCTGGGCCGTCTTTACAGAAGAAAGGGTGCCATCGGGCTGGTATTCAGGGGAGCAGTCAATGGGGGATTTGCCGACCAGATCCTCCCGTTTGCAACGGAAGAACTGCAGGGCTTTCTCGTTGCACTCTACCACAATGCCGTCGCGGAACAGCAGGATTGCGTCGTAGGAGGCCTCAAAAACAAGCTTGTATTTATCTTCTATGTGAGATAACTGCTGCAACAGTTCGTGTTTGGAGATATAGCCCCCTATCGCGCTGCCGATAAAGTCCAGCAGGGATACAAAAGACTGTGTGATTTTGGACTCATGACCCGGCCAGACAAGCAGCAAGGCGATCAGGCTGGAGTCGGTAGCGATCGGTACCACGGTCAGGTGATGCCCCAGCAGCTGCTCCAGCATCTGATTGATATCCTGCACAGACTTGCGCTTCTCGGTTCTCAGCAGCTGCTCTGCCTGTGCCTGGGACAAGGCGATCGTAGCCGGTAAGCTTCCGGCAGGCAGATCGCCGGCAGAGTAGGAGAGAATCACTTTCTCGGTAGCAGGGTCATAAGAATACACGGCGCCGCCCACTACATCGCTTTTCTCCCGCAGCTCATCCAGGGTGTACTTCAGTACATCTTCTCTGCTGCCCGATATTGAGAGGTTGGTGATGAGGTGATTTACAAATTCCAGCTGATGGTTCCGGAAACGAACGCTCCGCTCGGCCCCGACTGCTTCGTAGAGGTTTTTGGCAGAACCGAAGATTACGACCTCCCCCTGAAAGATGCCACGGCACAGCGATATCTCCACGGGCAGCAGTTCCTGGTCTTTTTCATGGAGCCACCACTCAAACTTCTGGGGCTCCCCCTTCAGGGTGTTCAACAACTGGTTGCGCAGGGCTACACGTTCGAAGAGGTTAAGGTCAAAATTTCGGAAAATGGATTTGCCGATCAGATTTTCTTTTTGCTGTTCTATCAGCTTCTGGCCGCTACGGTTGATGTCGATGAAGTTGCCTGCCCGGTCCAGGATAAAAAGCGGCTCCGTACTGTCATCGAACACATTGTGGTAGCTGTCGTCCGTTGCCAGGCTGGCAGGCAGGGCAGACTGCAGGGGATTAGCGATCTCGAGGCAGAGGAACGTGTGATCCTGAAACAGCACCTGCTGGCAACTGTAGGGACAGGTTCGTTGCGTTGTCAGCTGTAGTTTGCCGTGGAGTTTCTTGCTGTGCAACAGTTGTGCGGTAAAGGCCAGAAAATCGTCCTCTTCCTCCAGCCCTAACATCGGACGGAGGTTACCACCTCCCATTTTTTCGGGGTTATCGAGTAATAGGCTTCCCGCCTCCGGGTTTGTCGCCAGTACCTCGCCGCTTTGAGTAGCCACCACTAGTCCGATGCCAGCTGGTTGCAGCTGTGCCAGTACCTGTAATAAACTGTTGGCTTGTGTTGAAATACTTTCGGTTGTGTGACGGCTAGGTATAAATGGCATTTGTATGTCTTTCTAAAGTGTCTGAACCAAGGAAAAATGTACTTAGCTTCAGATTACAACTTTGTGTTGAAACCGATAATTTAATAAAAAAATGCATGCTTCGTGCACTTTGCTTCCCGTTTAACAAGAAAGGCTTTTAATTTGTGCTGATTTCTGTCGAAATTTTGTACCGGCACAAGCCGGTAAGCATTCTAATTTGCCTGCACCGGACTACATCTGCCGGCTGCTGCACATATTTTTCCAGGTTACAGGTATGGCTTCCATCAAGGGTTCTGATTTTCTGATAGTAGTGGTAGGTCCGACGGCAGTTGGCAAAACGGATCTGTGCGTCCGCATGGCCCAACATAACAAGACAGAAATCATCTCGGCAGACTCCCGGCAATTTTACAAAGAAATGACCATAGGCACGGCCAAACCTACCCAACAGGAGCAACAGGGGGTGCCCCATCACTTCATCGACTCGCATCGGATCACAGAGGAATATAATGCAGGTGCCTATGAGCAGGATGTGCTGCAGCTGCTGCAAACGCAGTTCAAGCAGCACAAAGCGGTGATTCTGACAGGTGGCTCGGGTTTGTATGTGCGGGCGGTATGCGAAGGGATGGACGAGATGCCGGAAACCGACCCGGCTATACGCGAGCAGCTGGCTGCCACTTACCAGCAGCAGGGGCTGGCTCCTTTGCTGGAGCAGTTGCAGCAGGTGGACCCGGTTTACTTTGACCGTGTCGATCAGGCCAATCCGCAGCGAGTCATCCGGGCGTTGGAGGTATGCCTTTCCAGTGGGCAGCCCTACTCCTCGTTCCGGAAGCAGGAGCAACAGGAGCGGCCTTTCCAAATCATCAAGATCGGCCTGACCCGGGACAGGGAAGAACTATACAGGCGCATTGACCAACGGATGGACCTGATGCTGGAGCAGGGGCTGCTACAGGAGGCAGAAGCACTGTACCCCTACCGGCACCACAACGCCCTTCAGACAGTAGGCTACAAAGAAATCTTTGATTACCTGGAAGGGAAGTACGACTGGGCAGAAGCAGTTCGGTTGCTCAAGCGCAACAGCCGGCGCTATGCCAAGCGCCAGCTGACCTGGTTCCACAAGTACCCCGATTATACCTGGTTTCACCCCGACCAATGGCAGGAGATCCTGGCCTTTATCGATGATCGGATGCAGGGTGAGACGCCACACTAGAGGAACTTTTGCGGAGCTATACCTGAATTTTTGAATCGGGAGGTGCACAAAAAAGGCTGGCGCGTTTCGTCACCAGCCCATCAGGAAGATTATTCAGCTTCTCTTTCCGGATTAAACCGAAAGTATATCGACCATTTTAGTAAAATTCGGGTTGATGAGTTTTTGCTTCGTAATGGTCTCTATAAATGGAGTATACACCAGTTGGCTGTTGATGATACCGGCCATTTCATTGGTACGGCCTGCCAGCAAACCTTCCACGCAGGCGATACCCAACTGGCTGGCCAGCATACGGTCGGCTGCCGTTGGAGGGCCTCCACGCTGCACGTGACCCAGTATGGTTACACGGGCATCCATGTTGGGGATAAGCTGTGACACCTTTGCCGCGATGTCTGTTGCGCTGCCTTCTTCGTCGCCTTCCGCCACAATGACGATAAACGATGTTTTGGAACGGTTCCAGCCAGCCTGCAGTGTATTGATCACATAATCGATGGAGGTATCGGTCTCCGGGATCATCACGATCTCGGCGCCTCCCCCGATGGCACAAGGTATGGCAATGTAACCGGAGTCGCGGCCCATCACTTCCACGAAAAAGACACGCTCGTGGCTATCGGCTGTATCTCTGATCTTGTCGATGGCATCCAGCGCCGTGTTCACGGCCGTGTCGTAGCCAATGGTATAATCGGTCCCATACAGGTCATTGTCGATCGTGCCGGGAGCGCCCAGGGTCGGAATGCCGTATTCTTCAAAAAAGATGTTGGCACCCGTAAAGGTTCCGTCGCCGCCGATCGCTACCAGGCCTTCTATGCCATGCTGCTGGAGTTGATCGTAGGCAGCCTGCCGGCCCTCTTTGGTCAGAAATTCCTTGCTTCTGGCCGACTTCAGGATCGTGCCGCCTTTCTGGATGATATTGCTCACGGTCAGGGACTCCATCTTGAAGATGTCGCCCTTGATCATACCATTATAGCCTCTTCTGATACCATAGATCTCAATACCATAATAAACGGCTGCTCTCACAATGGCCCGTATGCACGCGTTCATTCCCGGAGAGTCGCCCCCTGATGTAAAAACACCAATCTTCTTCATAGGAGTTAATATTTAATAATGTAATTGGCTGCTTATTTAAATTTGTTATCTTGTTGATTAGCAGCTTGTATGTTCTTTCTATACCTGAGGTTTACTTCTTTGCTCTTTTGCAACTCCCAAATTAAGAGGAAATAAAAAAAAAATACAAAACTATATCTTCCAAGATAGTAAAAACCGTATGTAAAAGCACATTTGATTGCAAGGTATAAATTAGTGCTACTATTTTCTCTTTATCTTGAGTAAAAATAGAGTAGCCAGACATATTTTTAGGCTGGCACGCCGTTATTAATTTGTTATTAGTATAGAACAGGTACAATAAAAAGGGAGCTGTATGTTTGGTTTTTTTGAAAGTGAAGAAATAAAAAAGTTAAAGAGCCACATCACAAATCTCGGGGCTTTAGCCAAAGTAGACGGTCATCTGGACCCTTCCGAAATGAATTTTATCATCTCCATCGGGCAGAAGCACGGGATGAAGGCCCAGGATGTCAGGGGGTTGATCTCGAATATGGATCGGGTAAAAACCCAGTTGCCTACCAACGACTCCGAGCGTTTTGACCAGATATACGACCTGGTGGAAATGATGCTGGCCGATGGCATTGTGGATGAAAACGAAATGGAGTTTTGTATCAACATGGCTGCCCGCCTGGGTTTCAGAAAAGCCATTGTCGGCGTACTGGTTCGGAAAATTTCGATGGGAGTGAAGGATGGGCTTACCCGCGAGGCCATCAAGCAGGAGGCGCAGGCTTTTCTAAACTAACGTAAGACGAGCTCCTGAGTACGATGAGGAATCTGCGGGTATGGAATAGTGTGGTGCTGGGAGCGTATGCCTTGTCTTTGATATTGCTGGCTTATCTTTTCTTTGCACAGGAACTGCACGTCAGCCCCTACCAGGGCAGCGGGCTTTCGGAGGACTTCATCGTCCGCTTTTCTGCTTTTTGGTTTATCAGTTTCCTGCTGACCATCATGGTATACCTGTTTAATCTCAGCCTCAATTACCTGTGGCTCCCTAAGCCCGAAAAGAACGTTGCATTTCAGGCGGGCAAGCTGATGTTCGGAGCAGGCCTGCTCGGGGCCATGATCGTCATGCTCCTGTACTCCGTTCTTTTTCCGTAATCCGATCAAATTTCTAGATTGGCCAGAAGACCGGCACCAGCAACAGGATGACCGCGATGAGCAGGATAGTCAGGGGAGAGCCTATCTTGATGAAATCCCAGAAGCGGTACTTACCGGGGCTGTACACCAGGATACAGGCTGGCTCAAAAGGCGTAACCAGGGACACGGAAGCCGCCAGCATGATGGCGATGGCGAAAGCGCGTGGATCGGCGCCTACCTCCATGGCCGCCCGCAGCGCCACCGGTATGATAACAAGAGCTGCAGCCGCATTGGACATGGGTTGGGTCAATATGACCGTGAGCAAGACAAAGCCTGCCAGTATACCTAATTTGCCACCGATGGGGCCCATTATATCCACAATGCCGTGCGCCAGAAAGTCTGCCGCTCCTGAATTTTCCATAGCCGTACCAAAAGCCGTCATTCCTCCGATCAGTATCAACAGGCGCCAGTCAATGGCGCTGTAAGCCTTCTCGGTACTGATGCAGCGCAACAAAATGCTCACGACCGCTGCCAACAAGAATGCAATGGAAAGCGGCAACAACTCCATAGTACCCGCGATAATGGCCAATACAAAGCAGCAGATGGCAATGATGCCTTTGCGTTTTTTGTAAAGCAAAGGCTCAAACTCATCCAGAATAGCAATGTGGTTGGAACTACGCACCTGCTCAAAGCGCTGGGGAGCACCTTGTACCAACAGTACGTCTCCCATTTTGAGTGCGATGCTCCCGATCTTGCTGCGCAGGCTTTCGCCGTGGCGGGACACGGCCAGCACCACCAGGCCAAAACGCCGGAGAAATTCGGCCTCCTTTACGGTGCGGTTAATCAGGTTCGACTGCCGGGTGATCATCACCTCGGCCAGCCGGATGTTTTCTGTTTCCAGGTCTTTTTCTGCCAGCACATCTGCCATGATCTCGATCCCTTTTGTCTCTTTCACCTTCATCAGGTCACCTAGGTCCCCTTCAACCAGCAGGATATCGCTCTCATGGATACGTGTCCGGAAGTCGGGGAGGAAGTTTTCTTTGCCCCGAATGATGTTGAGCATGCGTAGGTTGAGCGAAGTAAGATCCGAAGCAAAAACCAGCTGGCCTATCAGGGGTGAATCGGGCATGACCACCACTTCGGTTAGGTACTTCTGCAGCTTGTACTCTTCGGCCAGTTGCTGGTCGGTGTGGTCAGGAAGCATGCGTTGCCCGATGGTCATCATATAAGCAACACCTACTAAGAAGATAATAAGGCCAATACCTGAAATTTCGAACAGACCAATCGGCTCTAAACCTGCCTTGGCGATATAACCGCTTACCGCTACGTTGGTAGAGGTACCGATCAGGGTACAGGTGCCACCCAGTATGGCGGCGTAGGCCAGGGGCATCAGAATTTTAGAAGCACTTCTGTTAATTCGTTTGGAAAGACCAACCAGCGGCGTAACGAACATAGCGGTCACGGTGGTGTTGTTCATGAAGGCCGAAACAACTCCTGTCACCAGCATCACCATCAGCAGCATGAGGTTATTGCTTCGCTTTGCCAGCCGCACCAGGCTCACGATGGCAAAATCCAGGATACCGGTTTCTTCCAGGGCGGCACTGAGTATAAAGATCGATGCGATAATGATGATAAAATCGCTGCTGAATCCGGCAAAGGCTTCTTCGGGTGTGATGATACGCAGGCCGGCCAGAATGATGAGCATGAGCAGCGTCACGAGCTCAATCGATATTTTCTCGGTGGCAAAAAGCACCACCGCAATTAATAGTAGGGTTAGCACTATGGCTATTTCCATAAAGCACGGCTTATT
>NZ_JSYF01000583.1:0-5672 GCF_054824225.1 Pontibacter sp. HJ8 | reverse complement strand
CCCCTTGAGGGGAGCTAGAGGGGTGTCTAAACGGCTGCTATGAAACAAGAGCTGTCGAATAGTATAGACAGGCTCCCCTCCTTGGATAAGGAGGGGCAGGGGTGGTTGGACGGTAGAGCTAATATGCCTTGATAAGGAGCAAAAGCGCCACCTATCGTAAAAGCGACTACTCCGGCAGAAGCCAGAAGACAAATAACTACTTCACAAGCATTACACCGCCTCAGGCTGCAGCGACGAGCGCACTTTTCTTCAGCATACAGCAGTTCTTATACTTCTCTCCGCTCCCACAGGGGCAGGCTTCGTTCCGGCCGAGGCGCTTGCCGTAGGGATTTAGAAGGCTCCGGAAGTCAATGCGGAAGCGGCGCCTGGGGTTTTGCTTGAATATTTTGGTGAGCAGTTCGTACAGGCGGGGGTGCTTCTCTGCCAGTTGACCGGGCTTTTCAAAGAAATACTCCGTTACCACAGCAAAGAATTCGGCTTCGCTGGTGGCTCCATAGGAGTTAATGTCAGAGTTCCCATTTTCGATCTGGCTGATCTTGCGGTACATCAGTTCCTGCCAGGGCCGCACCAGTTCCTCCGGCAAGTAAGCTTTTGGCACACCGTCTATCTCTCCATCGGCCTGGTCGAGCATGTGGGCAAACTCATGTATACCTACGTTCTTCCGATCTGCCATGTCGTTGAAGCCCTGCTCGAGCGCCGGCTTTGAGAGTGTCACGTAATGGTCATTCTGGAAAGGATTCACCCGCCCCAATACTTCGGAAACAGCTTCATTGTCTTTATCCTTGAACCGGTGAATACTCTCCGGAAACACCAGCACCTCCCCCAGGTTATGGTACTCCCAGTCCTGGAAGCCAAAGATTGGGATAATGGCACTTGCTCCTACCAGCACCCGAGTGGTATCGTCCACCTCCGTCTGTATACCTGTAATGCGTTTTTCGGATACAAACAGCAGCAGCATGCGCTCAAAACGCTGCTGATCTTCCTCTTTCAGGGTATGGTAAAAGCCAACGCGGTCCTGCAGGATCTTGCGCCACTCCACCGGGAAGCCCCTTTCCAGCACCTGCCTGCGCCTGCGCTCTTTGCGGGTGGCCCATCTATAAAAAAGCAGGCACATGCCTGCTACCATTGCTATAAAAAATACATATCCCATAAGCCCCTTTAACGCACGATCATCAGTTAGGATATCAGGAGATTGCAGCCCCTGATGTCAGAATTATCAAAGCGACCCAGCACTTCAAACTCCCCATTCGGCTGCAACCGGCCAATGTCTTTAGTCTCTATAAACGCACAGGAATCCACGTTGGCCAGGTCAATAACGTTGATGCCGCCTGAGCGGATGCCAGGCCGGATATCGAACGGGTCGTTGAGATCGCGCAGCAGTACGCGCAAGGTATAGCCGGGCTTGAAAAGGCCGTTCCCTAAAGAATAAGCCTGGGAAAGCAACTCGGTCATGCCATACTCGGAATGGATCACATCCACGCCGAAGCCTCTTTTCAGGTAAGCGTGCAGTTCCTCGCGGATCATTTCACGACGGCGTCCTTTCATGCCGCCCGTCTCCATAATCGTCACGTTGGTGAAGTCTACTTTACCCTGCACCTCATCCGCCAGATTCAGCAAGGCATACGAAACGCCGATGAGCAGGATCTCTTTGCCCTTTTGCTGAGCCCCGCTTATCGTTTGCAGCAAGGCGTCGTGGTTACGCAGGTAAAAACCCTCCTCCTGCTGCCCTGTCTGTTTTACAAAGTAATCCACCATCGCCACAAGCGAAGAACCACCCTGCTCCAGGTAAGAAGGCAGCAGCGCCAGCACGACATACTCTGTGAGGGGACTATAGTAATGCTCAAAAATCCGTTGGGTAGTGCGCGTATACCAATCCAGGCTGGCTACAAAATGGCGGCTGCGGGAAGACTGGGTCGTGCCGCTGCTGTAGAAGGTTACTTCCGGTTCAAAATCGCCCGTCTTTACTTCATGCGTTTTAAAAAACTCGATCGGCAGAAACGGAATCTCCGCTACCTGGTGGATCTGCTGCGGCTGCACCCGCAGGTGCTGCAGGTAGTCACGGTATACCGGGTTGTGCTGCGCCTGGTAGCGGAAAAGCTCCAGGGCTGCTTCATCGAAGTTAAGTGACTGATTATCGTGTAGTTGACTGATATATCGGGCTTTGAAATTCATACAAATAATTTATAACAATTCCTGTATCTGTCCGTTTGATTTAGTAAATTTAGCTTCATTTTCGGATATCCCACATGAGATACATGCTAAAGTATAGTATTGCCTGCCTCCTATTCCTGCTGGTCCTGAGCTCCTGCAGGAAAGAACCTAATTATGATCCTGTACCTGAAATAGAGTTCAGACGGGTGGAGCAGTACTTATTTGAAGAAAACAATGTAAAACGGGACTCGCTGGTACTGGTGATCGGCTTCAAGGATGGTGACGGCAACCTGGGCCTGTCCAGAGACACAGCATCTACTGACTGGCAGGCTCCTTTTAATCCAGGCTCTGCTTACCACGACAACTTCGTGACGACGATGTATGTGAAGAACCCGGCTACTTCCAATTTTGAGCCATATCCGTTCCCTATACCTGGCTTCCAGTTTTCGGGGCGCTTTCAACGACTTTCTGCTGATGACAGGCCGGAAACGCTGGAGGGAGAGATCAAGTATTCCATCAATGAAATCACTTCCGACCTGTTTATGCTGGGGCCTGGTGCCGTGATCAAGTTTGATGTCTACATTTATGACCGCAACAGACCGGTACCGAACAAAAGTAATGTTGTGACTACCGACGAAATAATCCTGTTTCAGCCCATGTAAGTCGAGGCGTATATCAAATAAAAGGCCCTGTAGTTGGATAGCTACAGGGCCTTTCGTTTGATATATCTTTCCCTGAGTTAGTAAATTTTCAGGTAAGTTGCCGGGTCAGCTTCGTGCATGATCTCGTAAACAGCCTCAAATACATCTTCCGTGTTTGGTTTGGAGAAATAATCGCCGTCAGAAGAGTAGGGAGGTCGATGCGCATGCGCTGACAGGCACTGCGGCTTGGAGTCCAGGTAGCGCCAGGCACCCTGCTCATCCACTACCTGCTGCATCATATAGGCCGTTGCGCCACCCGGCACATCCTCATCGGCAAACAACACCCGGTTGGTCTTTCGGATCGAATCGGTGATGGTATGCTCCAGGTCAAATGGCAATAGGGTCTGCACGTCGATCACTTCTGCAGAGATACCAAAATCCTGCAATTGTTTGGCTGCTTCCAGCACGATACGGCACATAGAGCCATAGGTCACGATGGTGATGTCTGAGCCTTCTCTCAGGATCTCAGGTTGGCCCAGAGGCACCGTGAACTCCGCTATGTTGCTCGGAATACGCTCTTTCAGGCGGTAGCCATTCAGGCATTCGATGATCAGCGCCGGCTCGTCAGACAACAGCATGGTATTGTAGAATCCTGCTGCCTGCGTCATATCGCGTGGCACCAGCACATGCATACCCCGGATGCTGTTGAGGATCATACCGATCGGCGAGCCGGAGTGCCAGATGCCTTCCAAGCGATGGCCACGGGTACGCACGATGAGCGGCGCCTTCTGCCCTCCCTTGGTGCGGTACTGCAGGCAGGCCACGTCATCAGACAGGATCTGGATAGCGTACAGCAGGTAGTCCAGGTACTGGATCTCGGTGATCGGGCGCAAACCACGCAGGGCTGCTCCTATACCTTGTCCGATAATCGTACACTCCCGGATGCCGGTATCGGTTACCCGAATCTCCCCGTACTTCTCCTGCAGTCCGGCAAAGGCCTGATTTACGTCACCAATGCGGCCCACGTCTTCGCCGATAGCAAACACACGCGGGTCGCGGGCAAGCATGGCATCAAAACAAGCCTGCAACACTTCCCGGCCATCGACCAGTGGGGCGTTCTCAGCAAATTCAGGTTTCACTTCCTCTACCAGCAACGCTGATTCATCGGACTGACTGTATAAGTAGGAGTTGAAGCGATCCGTATTCTCCCCCATGGTCTGCTCCAGCCAGCCGATCAGCTCGCGCTTTGCTTGGTTGTTCTCGTCGCGCACGTAGCGCAGCGCTTTTCGCACCGCTCGCACCGCGTCACTCCGAATCGGGGTACCCGTCTTGCGCAGTTCCTCGGTGATGGTAGCAATCTCAGTGATATGTTCGCTGGCTGAGGCCAGGTTGTCCATCAGGGTCAGTGCCACTTCGTGGTCTTCTTTGATGCCGGCAATAAAAGCGTTCCAGGCGTTGCCCCGGGCCTGGCGCACGGCATCTTTGGCCTGCGCCTCGATCTGGTCCAACTGCTCCGGAGTGGCAACTCCAGCGTTCAGCATCCACTCCCGCATCATCAGCAGGCAATCAAAGTCTGATTCCCAGCCCAGGCGCTCTTTTGATTTGTATCGTTCGTGTGAGCCCGATGTAGAGTGTCCTTGAGGTTGCGTGAGCTCTTCTACATGCACCAGCACCGGTACATGCTCCTCGCGGCATACCCGTACGGCCGCCTCATAGGTTTCACACAGGGCAAGGTAGTCCCAGCCTTTCACTTTGAATATTTCATACCCTTGCTCCTCGCGGCTATTGCGCTGGAAACCGGCCAGTATTTCAGAGATGCTGCCTTTGGTGGTCTGGTATTCGGCCGGCACAGAAATACCGTAGCCATCATCCCATACCGATACCAGCATGGGTACCTGCAGCACACCAGCCGCATTGATCGCCTCGAAGAACATCCCTTCGGAAGTAGATGCATTCCCAATGGTACCAAAGGCCACTTCGTTTCCATTCACGGAGAACTGGCTCAGGTGCTGAAGGTCCTGGTTCTGACGGTATAGCTTGGAAGCATAGGCCAACCCAACCAGGCGCGGCATCTGCGAAGCTGTGGGAGAGATATCGGCACTGGAATTCTTTGACTCGGCCAGGTTTTTCCACTTGCCTTCGTCATCAAGCAGGCGGGTACCAAAGTGGCCGTTCATGGCACGACCAGCCGTTGAAGGCTCTGCCTCTACATCCGTATGCGCATAGAGTTGTGCAAAGTATTGCTGCAGCGTCAGTTCACCGATCGCAAACATAAAGGTCTGGTCACGGTAGTAACCGGAGCGGAAGTCGCCTGCCTGAAAGAACTTGGCCATAGCCAGCTGGGCTACTTCTTTCCCGTCACCAAATATTCCGAACTTGGCTTTGCCCATGAACACCTCTTTGCGGCCGGCAAGGCTCGCGTGGCGGCTTTCCCAGGCTATGCGGTAATCGTTGAGTATTTCTTGGGCGCTTAGTCGTTGAGTTATAGATGCTTCAGCAGTTTGCATGTTTTCTCTGTAAAAGCTATTCATTAATTTTACCACCAAAAGTACAGATTTTTAGCCTATAATCAAATTTGAGCCATCCGGCAGAGCAAAAAGGCATAGTTGTTGAGACTGTATTTGTAAAAAGATTTTATACCTTTGTTTGCTTTGAAAAACAAAAATTTCACGACACGGCTTACTAAAAATTCCGGAACATGAACAAACATTTCTACTTACTTACAGTGCTTTGCCTGCTTTTTGCAGGTTTCCGTGCCAATGCGCAAGGCGAACTTAAATTTGAAAAAGAAACGCACGACTTTGGCACTATTGCCGAAGGCGTACAAGCCACTTACGAGTTTACAGTAAAGAACGTGGGTGATAAGCCTGTGGTTATAGC
>NZ_JSYF01000582.1:320-15592 GCF_054824225.1 Pontibacter sp. HJ8 | reverse complement strand
ATAAGGAGGGGCAGGGGTGGTTGGACCCGGGACTTTAACTCTCTAACTTTCTAACTCCTCAACTCCCAAACTCTCTACCTCCCAAACTCAAATCACTTCCTGTTATCGCCGCCGTGTAGTATGCTGAGGTAGCTTTCGTAGCGGGTGAGGGCGATCTCGTTTTTGCGCACAGCTTCTATGATGGCGCAGCCGGGTTCGTTGAAGTGGGTGCAGTTGTTGAAGCGGCACTGGTTCATGCGCTCGCGCATTTCCGGGAAGTAATGACCCAACTGGTTTTTTGGAATATCGACTATACCTAATTCCTTAATGCCCGGCGTATCGATGATGAAAGTTTCCGGATCTATTTCAAACATTTCGGCGAAGGTCGTGGTGTGCACGCCTTTGTCCGAAAAACCGGAAATTTCAGATGTTTTCAATTCCAGGTCGGGCACGATCAGGTTGATGAGCGTGGACTTGCCTACCCCGGAGTGGCCGGAAAACAACGTTGTTTTGCCGTGTAGCAGGTTTTTGAGGTCTTCCATCCCTTCGTTGGTGTGCGCCGAGATAGCCATGGTGGTATAACCAATATTCTGGTAGAGGTAGTTGATCTGGCGCTGGAACTCCTGCATATCCTCGTCGTAGAGGTCAGTTTTGTTATACACAATAACAGTCGGTATACCGTAGGCCTCAGCCGTCACCAGGAAGCGGTCCATGAAACCAAAGGAGGTACGGGGCGAAACCAGCGTAGCAATGAGCAGGGCCTGGTCCAGGTTGGCGGCTATGATGTGGGAGTAGGCTGTTTTATGGGTGGACTGCCGGATGATGTAGTTTTCGCGGTCTTCGATCTTATGGATCACGGCGGTGTCCTCGCCGGTCGTTTCCACATCAAACTCCACCCGGTCGCCTACGGCCAGCGGATTGCTCACCTTCATGCCTTTCAGCTTGAACTTACCGCGCAGGCGTGCCCGGTGCAACTTTCTTTCTTCGTCCCGCACCAGGTACCAAGATCCCGTAGATTTTACAACAACTCCTTTCATTCCGATGGTTTTAGCAGGCGTTTTATGTCTTTCATGACAATAGCAGTGGCGCCCGCCTGCTCTTGTACGTATTGTTTTTCCTTGGTGGTTATACTTTCGTAGCGCTCCTGTGAGGGGTATACCTGTGCAAAAGCTGCCAGCAACTCCTGCGCATCCTGCACCGGAAAAGCAGCACCCAACGCCACCAGATCTTTTGCTTCCTGGAACTTCTCAAACCGTGGCCCGAAGAACAGCGGCAATCCGAAAACAGCCGCTTCCAGCGTATTGTGCAGCCCTCTGCCAAAAGCCCCTCCGATATAAGCATACGTGCCGTAGCTGTAAAGCGAAGAGAGCATCCCGATGTTGTCGATCACCAGTACGCTATACCTGGTCGCTTCTGCGGCACTGGCTTTGGAGAAACGAACAGCACCTTCGCCCAGCTGCTGCATGAGCTGACTGATGCCGCTTTCGTGAATTTCGTGTGGCGCAATGATAAACTTGATGCTTTGCCGGTACTTCTGGAGGAGGGGCAATAAAATTTCTATGTCAGCGGGCCAGCTGCTGCCGACCATGAACACAGGCTGCCCCGCTGCAAAAGCCGCTACCACAGGTATAGTTTTCACAGTCGCTGCTGTCTGCAGCACCCGGTCAAAACGGGTGTCGCCGGCTACGCTGGCTTTGGCTATACCTATACCTTGCAGAAGCTTCAAGGAAGTTTCGTTTTGGGTATAGAGGTGCGTGAAGCGGCGCAACATGTTGCGGTTAAAGTCTCCGTAAGGCTTGAAGAACACCTGGTCCGGGCGAAAAATGGCCGAAATGGAAAGTACAGGTATAGCCCGCTGCTGCAGAGCCTGCAGGTAGTAGTGCCAGAATTCATACTTCACAAACACCGCCAGCCGGGGCTTTACAAGGTCCAGAAAGCGGTTGGCGTTGTGGTGGCTGTCAAGCGGCAGGTAGAAGATATAGTCAGCACCCGCGTAGTTTTTACGCACCTCGTAGCCCGAAGGAGAGAAGAAGGTCAGCACCACTTTATAATCCGGAAATTCCTCCCGGAATGCCTCAATCACCGGCCGGCCCTGCTCAAATTCTCCCAGCGAGGCACAATGAAACCACACCACCGGCGCCTGGTTACCCTGCAGTGCCTGTTGCATCCGCTCAAACTGCTGCTCGCGCCCCTGCCGCATGAGCTTTGCTTTCCCGTGGAAAGGAGCTGCCAGCGCAATGGCTGCCTGGTAAGCCTTCAGTCCGATGTCGTAGAGTAGTTTCAAAATGTATAGTTCTGGCTGTGACCTCACAGTGACTTCTAGACATGAAAGTGTCTTGGTGCTGATTTCACGCTGCAAATATAGCGTATTATGGAGGGATAGTGGTAAAGGGCTTTTACTTTGTGAAAGGGGTATGATAACTTGTTGAGTTAGATGGATATTGTATATTTGATAGGTTGAATATAAGTTGTGGATTTAGCCGATGGACATTAGGCTTAAATACCGATGCTCAAGCTTTACCAATTGCTAACAAAAGATTAGATGTTGAATTTAGAATAGGTATAAATTTTCATGCAAATACTTTACATTATTGGGAATGGATTCGACCTAAATTTAGGGTTGAAAACTAGTTACAAAGACTTTTATAACTATTACATTACTGTAGAATCCGATAATGTCAATGTTCAAAATTTAAAAGAAAATATTTCTAAAACATACGATAGCTGGTCGGATTTAGAATTGGCACTTGGGGATTACACCCAACACTTAGATAAAATAGAAGAACTTGATGATGTGTTGATTGATATTGGGGGAGAAGCTTTCTAAACATCTTTACCTTGAAGAACAGAAGCTTGAAAATTATGAAAGTGACCAGCGCAAATTTTTCAACTATTTAAGCTTTCCTGAAAGTGTATTCTTGCCAGCAGATAAGGAGAGGTTGATTGTACTTAACAGTAAATGGAGAGGCCATCATTGGAACTTAGATATCTATACTTTTAATTACACTACCGTAATTGAAAAAATAATAGGAGGTAAGGATAAAAATATTCTTCTCGCTAATCATACCAGTACAGCTACTGTCAGATTAGGTGAAGTAAAGCATATCCACGGTCTTTTAGACAATGATATGGTCATAGGTGTAAATGATAAATCTCAAATTTCAAATGAAAAATTTCACCATAATCGTGATATTTTAGAATCAATAGTGAAGAGCGAATGCAATCGAGCGAATAGAAACAACATTGATTCACATTTTACTAATAAGATAAATTCGGCAAACTTAATTTGTGTTTTTGGTTCTTCAATTGGAGATACTGACAATAAATGGTGGGAATTGATTGGCGAGAGACTTAAGTCGGATTGCCATCTGATTATTTTTTCTAGAGGTGCTGAAATTTCACCGAGAATACGCCATATGCAAGCACGAGCTGAAAGAACTCTAAGAAATTTTTTCTTAAGCAAGACAAAGCTGGCAGAAGAAGAAATGGAAGTTGTTGAAGAAAAGATTTTTATAGGGCTTAATACAGGAATGTTTGATGGAATCCTGAAAAAAAATGAAAAATAAGATAAAAGTTTGTTCTTACCGAGACGTTAAATAATTACTTTTATTGGCTTAATAATAGGTAATCACAGATTGCTACTTCATTTTCTTGCAGTCAAGCTTCGCATAGAGACTTACAACTATTTTTCAGCATGATGTTACAATCGATTGAAAAACACTTCTAGTAGAAAGCCCTGACCACTTCTCACAAACCTCACCACCCCCTTGGAAGGAATCTTCATCACCATTATCGATCTAACCGGAAACTTTGTGTTTGCCATAAGCGGCATAAGGCTGGCTTCGGGAAGAACATCGACTGGTTTGAGGCTTACATCATCGGGCTAGGGCTGTTCAAGGTGGTGGGTATCAGTAAAAGTCTGGAGGCGCAGCTGCCCTTCTAGGTGGCAATCGTGATGGGAGCTATTACAGCCTCGGTTGGTGAGCTCATCCGGGATGTACTGCAAAACGAAGTGCCGCTCCTGTTGCGCCGTAATATTTATGCGCTTGTTTGTGTAGCGGGCGGGCTCTTCTACTACCTGTGCACACAGCTCAACTTTTCGACGAGCATAACAGAACTGATGGCGGCTTTGGTCGTGATACTGGTGCGCGTAGTAGCTGAGAAGTTTAATATCCATTTGCCTGTCATGAGTCCTGTGAAGCCTGATGACAGGGAAGAACCCAACAAACTATAACACAAATATGTCTCTTACCATCCGCCCCATTCAGCCGTCCGACAACGAGCCACTGGCTATCTTAATCCGGCAGGTCTTCCGGGAGTTTAAGATCGACAAGCCCGGCACGGTGTATACCGACCCGACCACCGACGCTTTGTATGAGCTTTTTCAGCAGCCAGCCAGCGCCTACTTTGTGGCCGAAGTAGATGGCGAAATTGTAGGCGGTTGCGGCGTATACCCAACCGAAGGCCTGCCTAAAGGCTGTGCGGAATTGGTGAAGTTTTACCTCGCAGCCGAAGCCAGGGGCAAGGGCATTGGCAACCAACTGATGCAGCAAAGTATAGCGGCCGCCCGGGAGCTTGGCTACAAGCAGCTATACCTGGAGTCGTTTCCCGAACTGGCCAGGGCCGTGTCGATGTATGAGAAAGCAGGATTCAGGCGAATATCGCATGCACTAGGCAACTCCGGCCACTACGCCTGCAATATTTGGATGTTGAAGGACCTATAACAGTAAAGTAAGTTTGTATATAACGGCAGCATTTACACTGGCCGCCAATTAATTCAGCCTCAGGCTGGCAAACCTAAGCGAATATCCTGATGAGAATGACAGTTATACTGCGCATCCTGGTTATACCCTTGTAGAAAGTGTAGAAAGCCCTGCTTTTATACTTACAGGATTAATCTTATCTACATGAAGATACTTTTAGCCGTAGGGGCAGGAAGCTGTATTGGGGTGTCATGCGCTGCTTCTCTCCTAGTTTATTCAGACCCGCGTTACTGTTGCATTTCCGTTTGGCACCTTTGGTGGTAACCTGATCGGCTGCTTTTTGATGGGGCTGATCTTTGCGTTAGTCTCCAGGGGGGCACTGGGCGGTTCTACCACCTACTCTGCTTTCTCGCTGGAGTCGGTTTTCATGCTGCAGACAGAGCAGTACGGGCAGGCTGTACTTTACATGCTGGCAAGTGTGCAGTGGGGGTACTGGCTACATTTGCCGGGATATGGCTGGTCAAGCTGGCATAGCAGATCAGCCTAGTAAGCCTTCCATGTTTCTGAAAACCGAAACCATCTCCAGCCCTTTTTCCGACAAGGTATACTCTATGTGAAGGGGCTTCTCCTGCACCACAGTCTTCACCAGAATATCCGCCTCCTCCATCTCTTTCAGCGCCGTAGCCACCGACTGCTTGTTGGAGCCGGGCAACTGACGCAGCAGGCTGTTAAAACGCACCGGGCCATCCAGCGCCAGCCGGAAGATCTGGGGCTTCCATTTCCCGGAAAATTGCCTCAACATCCCTTCTGCTGGGCAGCTCGCATCTTCTTGTGAAAAATTGTTGGTAGTCATGTTTTTTTGACTAATTGACTCTCCCTACTTATATCCTGACCTTTGTAAAAGTAAGGTAAAACGGCCAGGAAGGCAAGGCATATAGCCTGCTTCTTCAAAACCGAAAGGCCCGCTTTTACCATGTTCAACGCAAAACCAGAATAGAAATGAAAGAGCAATCAAAAAATAACCTGCTGCTGTGCGATACCGAAACCGGTATTTGCGAGATGCCTGGTACACAGGCAACGACGGAAGACACCAACATAGCAGCTTCTAAAAAGCCGATCAAGCTGCTGTACTTTACCGACCCGATCTGCTCCTCGTGCTGGGGCATCGATCCGCAGCTCAAGAAACTGGCGCTGGAGTATGGTCACTACTTCGAGATAGAGTACCGCATGGGCGGGCTGCTGCCGAGCTGGGAAGCCTACGGTGGCCGCGACGTAAACGGCCCAGCCAGCGTGGCCCAGCACTGGGAAGAAGCCGGTGCCCACTACGAAATGCCGATAGACGGAGACCTGTGGCTGGAAGACCCGCTGCCCTCCTCTTACCCGCCTTCCATCGCCTTTAAAGCGGCGCAGCTGCAAGGCGAAGAAAAAGCCGTGAAGTTCCTGAGAAGAATAAAGGAGATGATCTTTCTGGAGAAGAAGAATATTGCCCGTTGGGAAAACCTGCAGCAGGCAGCCCTGGATACCGGCCTGGATGCCGCACAGCTCAAGGCGGACTATGAAGGCAAAGCGGTGCAGCTGTTCCAGCAAGATCTGGCGCTGGCCCGGCAACTAGGCGTGCGGGGCTTCCCGACGATCTTTGTGACAGACGAAGCCGATAACCGCATCCTGGTATACGGTTCGCGCCCTTACGAGCTTTATGAGCAGGCCCTGCTGCAGCTCCATCCGGAGGTGGTAAAGCAAACCATTGATACCGCCTATACCTCCCTTTTTGCCAATTACCCTACGCTCACGACCAAAGAGTTTGCCGTGCTGGCAGGTAAGAAAACGAGCGAAGCAGAAGCCTACCTGCAGGAACTGAGCGAGCAAGGCAGAATAGGGAAGCAAGCCTCTAAGAACGGTGCCTTGTGGAAGAAGTTCTAAGCGTTAACATAGTAACCTGAAGGTATAGGAGAGCCCCTGCAAGGGCTCTCCTATACCTTTTATAGGCCTGTTCCTCCAGCCCCGACTGCCTGTTTTTCGTACTACACGTACCTAAAAACAACAAGGAATATGAAAAAAGAGGAAGGATCGGGGAATGAGGAGAAGGCAGTACGGGTTGTGGTTTTTGACCTGAACGGAACCTTCTACAACAAGAGCTCCAAGGATGAATTCTTCAAGTTTGTCAGCGCTAAAAAACCGCACAAACTGGCCTATTATGCCCAGATGCTCTACTTCAAGCTGCTGCTGAAGACGCATCAGATCCGGCAAACCGAGTTCAAGGAGAACTTTTTCAACTACCTGGACAATCTGCCCCCGAAGCAGGTCGAGGCCTACGCCCGGGAGTTCTGGCAGCAGGAGTACCCGGGGGAGTTCAACCAGGAGATCAAACAGCGCCTGGACAAGCTGAAGAAGGAGGGGGTAAAGGTGATTTGTGCCACGGGCGCGCTGGAGATTTATGTGAAGCCCCTGTTTGAGCTATACCCGATAGATGAGTTCTTCGGGACCAAAGCCAACTATGTGGATAACACCTACCTGGTAGACGGGAAAGCCTGCAAAGCGGAAGAAAAAATAAAAAGACTGGATAAGCAATTTAACGGCAAGACCTACAAGATCATAGAAGCCTACTCCGACAGCAAGGAAGACATACTGGATCATGCAGAGAAAGCCTGGCTGGTGAAGAAAGGAAAGCTGGTGCCCTACGAGCGGAAGTAGCTTGCGCGAGAATAAAGTTTGGGGGGCACGTGTTGCCAAATATCTATATTGGCTTATATTTGAGAAACGTGAACCAGTATCAACCAACCTGAAAAATAACATGGCAGCTATCAACCCTTACCTGACCTTTGCCGGCAACTGCGAAGAGGCTTTTAATTTCTACAGATCCGTATTTGGCGGTGAGTTCCCGTATATGGGCCGCTTTAAGGACATGCCTTCTGAGCAACCCATTCCCGAGTCAGAAGGGAACAAGATCATGCACATCTCCCTGCCGATCAGCAAAGAAACTGTCCTGATGGGGAGCGATTCATCGGAGGCGTTCGGGCATGCGACTATCATGGGCAACAATTTTGCCATCTCCATCAATGCGGATAACGAAGAGGAAGCCAAGCGGCTGTTCGACGGTCTGTCAGCAGGTGGAACGGTAACCATGGCCCTCAACAAAACGTTCTGGGGCGCTCTGTTTGGGATGTTCACCGACAAGTTCGGGATACACTGGATGGTCAACTACGACTACGAACAATAGCACGCAGTTCTTTGTCTGCTATACCTGATAAAAAACAAAAAGCCCCTGCATGAGCAGGGGCTTTTTATGTATGCTGAAAATGCTTCTTAGTGAGCAGACTTGCCAGCCAGGTAGTTGGACACGCCTTCTTTTGTAGCCTGCATGGCTTCTTTGCCTTCTGACCAGTTGGCAGGGCAAACTTCGCCTTTCTCCTCAAAGTACTGCAGCGCATCCACCATGCGGATCGCCTCGTCGATAGAGCGGCCAAGTGGCAGGTCGTTTACAACCTGGTGACGCACTACACCTTCTTTGTCGATCAGGAACAGACCACGGTACGCCACCGGCTCACCTACAAAAGTCATTTCGCCTTCTTCGTTGTAGTCGTAGTGGCCGGCTAGTACGTCGAAGTTAGTAGAGATCGTCTTCGTAGCATCAGCTACCAGCGGGTACTCCACGCCTTCGATACCACCCTGGTTCTGAGGTGTGTTCAGCCATGCAAAGTGAGAAAAATGTGTATCGGTTGAGCAACCTACCACAGCTACATTCTTACGGTCGAACTCCGCCATTCTTTCCTGGAATGCGATGATCTCGGTAGGGCAAACGAAGGTGAAGTCCATTGGGTAGAAGTAGAAAATAACGTGCTTCTTGCCAATGTACTGCTCCAGAGAGAAGTCTTCTACGAATTCACCGTTTACTACTGCTGTTGCCTTAAATGAAGGTGCTTTTTTACCTACTAATACTGCCATTCTTATTGTGTGTTTTAATTTTAAAAAATCTATTTAGATACTCGTGAAATACTGATTTGCTTGTCCGGCTCTTTTTTGTTCCCTGTCAGCTGCACCGACAAAGCTTTGATTTCGAAGTTTTCCATGCTTCTCTTTTTAAAGAAATCCAGCAGCAGCTGGTCCAGCTCGGTGTCTTCGAAATCAATGATCTCTTTGGTGTTGCTGCAATAGATGTGGCTGTGGGCTACTGTATTGGGATCGTAGCGTTTGCCGCCTTCCTCTGTGAACACGCGGTTGATAAGGCCACTCTCCACAAAGGTATCGAGCGTTTTGTATACCGTACCCAGCGAGATGCTTGGGTTGGCAGGCTTCAGCCGCTGGTATACCTCTTCGGCTACCGGATGGTGTCCATGCAACTCTGTCACCGCTTCGAACACAACAATGCGCTGGTGCGTAGCTTTAAGACCGCACGTGGTCAGGCGTTGTCGTAATTCTTCCCGGGTCAGGTTTTGCATAAATACTAGATAATAATTATTCTTACTTGATAATATTTCCTGCAAAGGTAGGGTAAAAGGAATTGTTTCGCAAGCAAAGCTGCATTATCTTTCTGTAAAGGAGAAAACTAAGAAGGTTATAAGTGCTTGAGCAATAGCACAAAACCATCCAGAAATCTAAAGTATCCGGATGGTTTTGTGATGAGGGTGGAGTTCCCGCCAGGTATAGCGCAAGGTTAACCCAGCGTAACGTATGATATCTCTATACCTCTCTACCTCCTAAACTCTTAAAATCCTAAACTCCCTCTATCTTCCCTTAAACTCCGGCTTGCGTTTTTCCACAAAAGCGTTCATCCCTTCTGTCTGATCTTCGGAGGCGAAGCAGAGGTAAAAGTTCTTGCGCTCAAAGTGGAGGCCCTCGTCCAGCTGCGTTTCAAAAGAGCGGTTCACAGATTCTTTTGCCAGTCTGGCTGCGACTGGCGACATCTGGGCAATGTCAGCTGCCAGCCGGAAGGCTTCTTCCAGGTATAGCTCGACCGGCACCACGCGGTTGATGAGGCCCTGTTTTTCGGCTTCATCAGCCGACATAAACTTTCCGGTCAGCACCATTTCCATGGCTTTGGCCTTGCCGATGGCTTTGGTCAGGCGCTGGGTGCCGCCGGCTCCCGGCATGACCCCGATTTTGATCTCGGGCTGCCCGAACATAGCCGTTTCGGATGCGATGATCATGTCGCAGGTCATGGCCAGTTCACAGCCACCGCCGAGCGCGAATCCCGATACAGCCGCAATGATCGGCTTCTTGGTTTTCCGGATCTGGTCCCAGGTTGAGAACTGGTCCACGTTGAGCATGTCGATCGCCGTTTTGCCGGCCATCTGCTTGATGTCAGCGCCGGCTGCGAAGGCCCGTTCGTTGCCCGTGATGATGATCGTGCGCACCGCGTCATCCTCATCGAGCTGTTTGAGGGCATCGCGCAGTTCGCCCATCAGTTGCAGGTTGAGCGCGTTGAGTTCTTTGGGACGGTTGAGCTGGATGAGGGCGACATGTGGGCGCGCCTGTGGGGTTACCAGTATAAATTCCATAGTCAGGTCAAATTTGGTTTCGGTGAATTTACAGTTTTTAGGTATAGCACAAAAAGCCAGGCTCAATTGGCTAGCTCCGGCGCGGGAATTATTTCCGTGTCAAGGTATAACGTCGGGTTTGCAAAGCGCCTTCAAGGTATAGGGAAGCATCGCCGTTATATACAGGTATAGCAAAATCAAAGGGGAATGTTGGGCTCTGCGAGCCCGTTGAGTTACAAACTCAATTTTATACCTGATCACGAATCTGGAGATTCGCGCCAGTTGAATAATAGCATCAATTCCTCCGATTGGTAGAAAGCTACTTTACCTTACACACCACCTGAAACGTAGTTCTGGTGCGTTGCTCCAGCAGGACTTCCTTCCCGGTCAGGATTTCCTGCACGCTGTCGTTGTCGTAATTTTTGATCGTAAAAAGCTGCAGCTGCGTGTTGTAGTGTATGCTGAACTGGTCCTGCAGCGTATCGATCAGCTTTTGCAACCGCGCCTCATGCAGGTCGGTGCAGATGGAGAACGAGATGGCCGAGTTCTGCATCAGGTTGATCTTGATACGAAGCTCCGATAGGGCATTGAAAATGGTGCCCAGGTTTTTTTCGCTGATGAAGGCAAAATCTTTGGCACTGAAAGAAACCAGGCATTGCTCGTCTTTGACAATGTAAGCCGGAGCCATTACCTCAAACCGGCAGTCGCATATTTTGGTGCCTTCGCCGGCAGGGTTCAGGAAAGACTTCACATACAGGGGTATGTGCTTGTTGGCCAGCGGCTTTATGGTTTTGGGGTGTATGACGGAGGCACCGTAGTAAGCCATTTCCACGGTTTCCTGGTAAGAAAGCTCGGGGTAACGCACGGTACGGGCAAAGCGTTTGGGGTCCGCGTTGAGCAGTCCTTCCACGTCCTTCCAGATATAGAGCCCCTCGGCATCCAGGCAGTAGGCAAAGATGGCGCCACTGAAGTCTGATCCTTCACGCCCCAGGGTAGTGGTTAAACCGTTGTTGGTTCCGCCCAGGAACCCCTGCGTAACGATCAGCTGGTGTTGCAGAATGGCCGGTAGATCGCGCTTCATAACACGTTCCGTCCAGGCCCAGTCTACCTTCGCTTCGCGCCAGGTATTTTCAGTCTGAATATATTTTCTGCTATCGATCCAGGTGTTTGTCAGATCCTCCTGCAGCAGGTAGTAATGCACTATGGTAGAAGATATTAACTCGCCGTAACTCACCACCTGATCATACAGCTGATCATAGTTGCCACTTGTGAGCTCCGCAATCGTTTGCAATTGATGCTGCAGTTGGGAAAACAGAAGATCGAGGCGCCCGTATATAGGGTTTTCCTGTTGAGGAAAAAGCTCTTGCACGATAGCGGAATGGTATAACTGGCACTGGCTGAGGGCAGGTCCGAAGTCCTGTTTCCGGAAAGCCAGGTCGTATACCTGCTCCAGGGCATTGGTCGTTTTACCCATGGCGGAGATCACCAGCAGCAGTTGTTGCCTTCCGCCATAGTTTTGCACGATATGGGCCAGGTTGCGCAGGGCATCGGCGCTTTTGACAGAGGCACCTCCAAACTTGTATACTTTCATCATTTTTGACTCTTGCAGCGTAAATGTAAGTATCCTTCGGTTATGTATCAAAAAGTTATATTTTTGTTGCTATATATTTAATTTTCGCCATATGAATGACAAACTAGCGCTCCCTGTCGGCACAACGCTTGATAGGTTTATAATGAGAAAACAGGAAGATTTTCCTTTTGCTACCGGAGAGCTGTCGCAGTTGCTGCGCGACATAGCGCTGGCTGCCAAAATCGTAAACCGTGAAATTAACCGTGCCGGCCTGATGGATGTTTCCGGGGCCTACGGGCAGCAGAACGTTCAGGGCGAGGATCAGCAGAAACTGGACGTCATTGCCAACATCCGCTTTATACGTGCTTTGCGCAACGGAGGCGAGGTCTGCACGATCATCTCGGAAGAAGAAGACGAGATCATTCATACCGGCAACACCAGAGGGAAATATATTGTAGCCATCGATCCGCTCGATGGTTCCTCCAACATAGATGTGAACGTTTCGATCGGTACTATATTCTCTATTTACCGCCGGCTTTCCAATGTAGGCGAAGAAGGCACAGAAGCGGATTGCCTGCAGAACGGCACTCACCAGATCGCTGCCGGCTACATCGTGTACGGATCCTCTACGATGCTCGTGTACACGACCGGGCATGGGGTAAACGGCTTTACGTATGAGCCTTCGCTGGGCGAGTTTTTCCTGTCCCACCCGAACATGACCACACCCAAAACCGGCACCATCTACTCCTGCAACGAAGGCGGCTATAACAGCTTTCCGGAAGGTATCAAAAACTACCTGTCCTACTGCAAGGAGAATGACTACAGCGGCCGCTACATTGGCTCATTGGTGGCAGATTTCCACCGGAACATGATCAAGGGAGGCGTATACATTTACCCGGCTACGGCAAAGTCGCCGAACGGAAAACTCCGGCTGTTGTATGAGTGCAACCCGCTGGCTTTTATCGTAGAGCAGGCCGGTGGCAAGGCATCGGACGGTAACAGAAGAATTATGGAGGTGGAGCCCACCGAACTGCACCAGCGGTCCCCGCTCATCCTGGGTTCTGCCGATATGGTGGATATGGTGGAGAAATTTATGCATGCTGAAGTCAGCTTGCAGGCAAACTAATTCTGACTATACCGGAAGCGGGTCTGCGCCTTCTGCAGTTCCCGCTTTATGATCAGGCGGGCAATGTTGCCGGCCACTGCCTCTTCGCTTTCTGCCAGCATGGCCTGTTTTACCTGCTGTTCCTCCACATCGATCCGGTACAGGATATGCAGCAGGTGGTTGAGATTGCGGCGGAGCAGATGCTGTACCATGCGCGCCACGTGCCGGTGCAGTTCTTCTTCATCAGCCGCCTGCAGGTCGTCTGCTTCGAAGACACGTTGTAGTTGCCTGGCTGCACTGGAGAGTAGAGCAGGAGGGTAAGCCATAAGCTGAGTTATAGTTTTGTTAGGATACAGAAAGAAAAAAAAGCCCTCGTATGACGGAGGGCTTTTTCTATTTGAGCTATTTCTTGGTCTTCTTCGCCTTTGATTTCGTATCGGCTTCTTTCTCAGTTTCCTCGCTCTCTCCGGCCTTGTCCGCTTCCGGTGCTTCTTCCCCTGCTGTAAACTCCATGTGCTTGTTTACAATCAGGTACCAGCTGGCAAGCTTTTTCATGTCCGAAATATACACGCGCTCATCGTCATAGTCCGGCAGTACTGCTGCCATAAAGCTCTTGAGTTCATCATCAGATGGTTTTTCGCTGAGCGGCAGGTCGCTGTTGTACTTCTGGTGAATGCGGTCAAATACCTCCGCCAGGGGCACAGTCGCCTCCTCATCGGTCGTATAGATGGAGATTTCGTCCAGCAACGACAGTCGGTGACGTGCCTGGGCTACCAGGCGGGTTGGGTTTTCAGAAAGGCTTTCAACGATCACGCCATTACGTGTTGGCTTTACGATGCGGTAAAGACCGCTCATGCCGGCAATGGCAGCAACTTGTCTTAAATCAATAGGCATAATAAGGTATAAAAACTGTTGGTTATAGTTTGAATGCAATCGGCAAACTGACTACCATGCCGAAGCCGGGGCCAGGAGCCTTGAATTTTAAAAGCTGTGCAATGCGCTGTGCCTCCTCTCCGGTGCCTGCGCCCGCATTTTTCAATATTTTAAACCCGGAAGTAGAGCCATCCTCATTCAGGGTGAAGCTGATGATACACTCTCCCTGCACGCGGTTGCGCCGGGCCATAGCCGGGTAGTTCAACTGCTTGTCAATGAAGGTATACATGGCTTCCTGTCCGCCAGGATAATACTCCGCTACCGGAATGGGCTTGGACGGCATCCAGACCTTGTCTTCTTTGGGCTCCTGCTTGGCAACTGCTGTCTGGGCAGTGGCGGTGAAGGATACGAAGGCAAATAAAAGAAACAAAATTGAGATTTTACTTTTCATAAGGGGAAACAATTTAAGTGTGAGTGTACCTGGGCACCCTCTGACCCGAATTGCATGCCCTGTGCACCAGTCGCTTAGCCCTCGACCTGCGCGTTTACCTCCTCTATGAAGTTGAGTATCTCATCGCGCCCGGTTCTGTCTACTGCTGACGTTTTGAACATGCGTGGCAATTCGTCCCAGGTTTCCTGCATCTTACGCGCGTAGGCTGCTATGGTTGAGTCTGTCTTAGCAGCCGACTGCTTGTCCATTTTGGTAAACACCAGTACAAAAGGAACGCCAAGATTGCCGAGGTAATTAATAAAGTCCAGGTCCACCTTCATCGGCTCGTGGCGCGAGTCGATCAGCACGAATACGCAGGTGAGGTTCTCCCGCTTCATCAGGTAATAGTTGATCATCTTGCGCCACTGCTCCCGCGACTCTTTGCCCACTTTGGCGTAGCCATAGCCGGGTAAGTCGACCAGGTACCATTGGTTGTTGATCAGGAAGTGGTTGATCAGCTGTGTTTTGCCCGGCGTCTGGGAGGTCTTGGCCAGGCTTTTTTGCTCGGTGAGCATGTTGATGAGCGACGACTTGCCTACGTTGGAGCGCCCGATAAAGGCATATTCCGGTTTGGTGGCTTCGGGGCAGAGGTCCACCCGCGTATTGCTCACTAAAAATTTTGCCTCTTTAATAACCATACTGTAGCATGCTTGGGCCTTGCCCGAATGAGCTTTTGAGAGCTTTCGCGACAGGGCTATAGTTTCAGATTGATGTACGGCTTCAGGCACCGGGCGGCAAAGCCGTACACTGTTAGCTTCAAATTTACCATTATTTTATGAACATACAGTTAAAGCCGCTGCCGGTCTGTTAGGTACTCGCTGCTATCGCCAGCTATACCTGACGCCCGGCTGAAGCCAACGAAGGAACGGTAGTGGTTTTGGAGGAGGTATACCTTCCTCCAAACACAGGAAGCAGGGTTCAAAAGGTGATGTCCCGCGTGCAAACGAGGTATGCTTGCTACAGGAGGAACTAAGAATGAGCTGATTTCAAATCCAGGCGAACTCCTTTTATCCCGGGAACCAATGATAAAGCGTCTGCAAATTTTACTATCTTTAATAAAAAATATACAGTGTAGTGT
>NZ_JSYF01000582.1:0-310 GCF_054824225.1 Pontibacter sp. HJ8 | reverse complement strand
CTCGCTGACCGCTCAAACACAAAATCGTCATTTGCCCACCTGGCTCAAGCCGTTGCTTCGTATTTTCTGTTGTAAGTATGTCTTGTTATACCTGTCAGCTATACCTTGCTATACCTGTTGTTCTTGTCATTTCGACCAACGGGAGAAATCTGATACCTCACTAACTTTTGAAAGGACATTCTTGATTTAGAAAAGTCCCCCTTCGAAGGGGGCAGGGGGATGACCTAACTATACTATGAAACAAGATATCTCAAACTGCAAAGACAGGCTCCCTTCCTTCGATAAGGAGGGGCAGGGGTGGTTGGACCCG
>NZ_JSYF01000581.1:0-254 GCF_054824225.1 Pontibacter sp. HJ8 | reverse complement strand
CCGGAGTTGAAATCGTATTGAAGAAGACCTGGCTGCTGCTGTTACCGGCTATTTCAAAAGTGACCAGCCCATCCTGCTTTGACACCTTTACCCCATTCTCTTCCCGTACCGTGCCATTGGCCATGTCCTCCAGCAAAAAGACGGAGCCGTCACTAAACGTGAGCTTCGCCTTATCTCCTCCTGGCACAATCTCCTCTACCTCCTGCTCAGGACCCGACATAGCGATTTCTTTCGGAGGGTTAGGCTTTCTAATC